>JAZQRG010000393.1:0-11209 GCA_045629445.1 Mycetocola sp.
GCTGACCCGCACGATGCCTCGTTCGAAGCGGCCGAGGGGAACCCAGCGCCAGGCCAGTGCAGCCGCACCGACGGCCGCCAACCCCGCCCAGGTGCGGACCGAGGGGGCGGCGGCTACGAGGGCGCCCAGAGTCGTAGCAAACACCGCGAACGGCGCGAGGGCGGCGGCCGCGATGCTGAGCGACCGGAGAGGAAGAATCCGGAATCCCGCGGTAAGCGCGACGGCGACAAGGCCCGTCGCTATCCCGGTGTACAGCCAGCCATTGGCCGCGGCTGACCCGAACAGATCGTTCGCGCGAACGATCCACACGTCGAGCAGGAGGAGGACGATGGCGAGCACAGCGATGCCCTCAGCCGTGCCGGAGAGCCGGCGGCGATGAAGAATCATGGCAATGCCGAAGACCGCGACGCTCGCGACGGCAGTCAGCACGCTGCGTACCTCGAGGCTTGCGACGAGGTAGGCGACGAGGACGAAGAAGATTGCCATGATCGACACGAGGATGATGCCGACGGTGAGCATGAGGATCTGGATGCCCGACCGACGTGGCCGTCCGGCATCCGTCGGGCTGTAACCGGGTTGCGGCGGAACGGCTGGGCCCGACGGGCTGGGGTACCACGCGCTGAGTGGTGCTGGCGAGTTGGGTGCGGTGGGTGAGCCGGGAGCGACGCCGGGCGGGACGGTCGCCGTGACGGTTGACGTATTCACGCCGGATTGCTGGGTGGGGTGCGTCAGCTGTGGCACCTGCGCGGCCTGTGCGGGAACCGGTGACGGCGGTGCTTGCGCGGCGGCAACGGCCGCGGCAGCTGCTCGCTGGGCCTGCATCGTGCGCATGACGGTGAGAAGCCTCTGCCTGCGCGCCTCCGCGGTGAGAATCTCTGTGCCGACCGCAAACACACCGGCCGCCTCCGTTCCCGAGAGGTCGAGACCGCACGCAGAGCAGACCGGCCCAGGCGAGCCGTCGGGCGCGCGGGTTGACGACGAGAGCGGGGTGAAGCAGGCGGGGCAACGCGTGGCGTCTGCCAGGTACTCAGGGCGCTGCGGCCAAACCGCCGCCGGGCCGTGTGGCGCTGGAGCGGGCGCGCGCGACTCTGCTGGTGGCAAGGGGAAAGAACCCGAAGTCAAAGACATGGCCCGATTGTGGCAGAGCCGATCATCGTGGGCGGGTACATTTTCGTTCGGTGGACAAAACTCCCCATGGGGAGAAAATCGGTCGCGATAGTGTGACGGCATGACGATCGATAGAGACGCGACAATCCTCAGCCTCACCGGAGTTGACGGACCGGTCATCCATGACACGGCGTTCGTTGCTCCCGGAGCCCGGATTATCGGCAACGTCACGCTCGCCCCCGGTTCGAGCGTCTGGTACAACGCCGTTCTTCGTGGTGACTCTGCGGCGATCGAGCTCGGCGAGGGCAGCAACATTCAGGACGGTGTTGCCGTCCATGTCGATTCGGCGTCGCCGGTCTCGATTGGAAAGGGTGTCTCGGTCGGCCACAATGCCGTTGTCCACGGCTGCACGATTGGTGACACCGTGCTGGTTGGAATGGGTGCCGTCGTGCTCAGTGGCGCCGTGATCGGCGACGAATGCCTGATCGCCGGGGGAGCGGTTGTGCTCTCCGGCGCGGTCATCCCGCCACGCTCACTCGTCGCCGGGGTACCGGGAAAAATTCGACGTGAGCTCACCGATGACGAGATTGACGGCATCCGTCAGAACGCGGAAATCTACCTCGGGCACTCGGCCCACCACGCCGAATCGCTCGCGGCTGGAACCGCCTAGGCTGACCCGTTTTTTCGGATCCAGCGACGGTGCGAGGCCATTCCGGTGCCAAGGCACAGGGCGGATGCGGCCATGAGGGCGACGCCTGCGCCGAATCGGCCGGTGGCGAGCGAGAGGCCGGCGACGACAAAGATAATCACGCCGACGGCAGTCCAGAGCGAGTACGGCCGGAGCAACTTCATGGCTTTGCCTTCGAACGGCCGTAATCAGGAGGGGAATTTGGAGGGGCTGACGAGAATCGAACTCGCATCATCTGTTTGGAAGACAGAGGCTTTACCACTAAGCTACAGCCCCGAATCCGGCGGAAATCCGGCGGTATTTCGGTTTCAGTTGTGTCTCTCGCCAGGCGAGAGATGCACCGGCGAACCGGCACTCAAATATCGTAGTACACGTTTGGACGGGGTGTGTGCACGCACACCGTGCGCAGGATTGTGTCCCGTCCGTGCATTAGACTGTCCGAGGCCTTCCACACGAATGAATTGCTTCATCGTTTGATTGTCCACCACCGGTATGTAGGTACCGGGGCGTAGCTCAGCTTGGTAGAGCGCCCGGTTTGGGACCGGGAGGTCGCAGGTTCGAATCCTGTCGCCCCGACAATCCGAAACTCCTCAGATCGAGGAAAAATCCACAACACAGGAGAACACACCAACGTGAAATCCACGGTCGAACAGCTCAGCCCCACCCGCGTCAAGGTTGCCATCTCGGTGACACCTGAAGACCTGAAGCCGAGCATCACCCACGCCTACGGCCACATCGCCGAGCAGGTCAACATTCCCGGATTCCGCAAGGGCAAGGTTCCGCCTGCGATCATCGACCAGCGCATGGGCAAGGGCGCTGTGCTCGAGCACGCCGTCAACGAAGGCCTCGACGGCTTCTACCGCGCTGCAATCGAAGAGCACGGCATCCGCACCCTCGGTCGTCCGGAAGCAGACATCGTCGAGTGGCCCAGCGACAAGGACTTCTCCGGAGACCTGAAGCTCGCCATCGAGGTTGACGTGCGTCCGGAGATCACCCTTCCGGCATACGACGACATCACGATCGAGGTCGAAGAGGCCGAGGTCACCGACAAGGACGTCGAAGAAGAACTCGACAAGCTCCGCACCCGCTTCGGCACGCTCATCACTGTTGACCGCCCGGCGGCCAAGGGTGACTTCGTGCAGATCGACCTCGTTGCAACGATCAACGGCGAAGAGGTCGACACCGCTTCAGGCATCTCATACGAGGTCGGTTCGGGTGACCTCATCGAGGGCATCGACGAAGTCCTCGAGTCGCTCACCGCAGGCGAGGTCACCACGTTCAGCGCTCCGCTGCTCGGTGGAGACCACGAGGGCGAGACTGCTGAGATCACCGTCACCGTTGGTGCTGTCAAGGAGCGCGAGCTTCCGACCGCAGACGACGACTTCGCTCAGATCGCCAGCGAGTTCGACACCATCGCCGAGCTGACCGAGAGCCTCAAGGAGCAGGCTGCTCGCCAGAAGGCGTTCGGCCAGGGCACCGAGGCTCGCACCAAGCTCATCGAGAAGCTTCTTGAGCTCGTCGAGATCCCGGTTCCGGAGAAGCTCGTCGAAGACGAGGTGCACCGTCACCTCGAGGGTGAAGGCCGTCTCGAAGACGACGAGCACCGCGCCGAGGTCAAGACTTCCAGCGAAGCGACCTTCAAGCAGCAGCTCCTCCTCGACACCATCGCCGAGGCCGAGAAGGTCCAGGTCAGCCAGGACGAACTGACGCAGTACCTCATTCAGGGTGCGGCTCAGTACGGCATGGAGCCGGGCGAATTCATCAAGGTGCTCGACGAGAACAACCAGATCCCCGCCATGGTCGGAGAGGTCGCCCGCAACAAGGCCCTCGCCGTCGTGCTCGGCAAGACGAAGGTTGTCGACACCGCTGGAAAGCCCGTCGACCTCACCGGATTCATCCCGACTGACGAAGACGACGCTTCCGCTGATGAGGCTGACGAGGCTGACGCCACCGTCGCCGACGAGGCTGACGCAGAGCCCGCAGCCGAGGCCGAAGAGGCCCCGGCGAAGAAGGCCAAGAAGTAGTAACGCTTTTTCTCTTACGACGGATGCCCCGGAATCTTTTCCGGGGCATCCGTCGTTTTCGTCGGTGGCACGTGCACTCGCTAGCCAATGGCACCGGATATCTGCCCACGGCGAACAGGGCGGATGTAGCGATCCACCTCCGATAGATTCGATTACACGCAACAACTGAAATGGAGCGCGACATGGCCGAACTGGCACTGCCGAACAGTGTTTTTGACCGACTGCTGAAGGATCGCATCATCTGGCTCGGGGCAGAAGTACGCGATGAGAACGCCAACGAGATCGCCGCGAAGCTGTTGCTGCTCGCGGCTGAAGACTCCAAGCGAGACATCTACCTCTACATCAACTCCCCGGGCGGTTCGATCACCGCAGGCATGGCCATCTACGACACCATGCAGTTCGTTCCGAATGACATCGTCACCGTCGGAATCGGCATGGCCGCGTCGATGGGGCAGCTTCTGCTGACCGCTGGCACGAAGGGCAAGCGGTACATCACGCCGAACGCCCGTGTCCTCCTGCACCAGCCGCACGGCGGATTCGGTGGAACGGCGAGTGACATCCAGACCCAGGCGCAGCTCATCCTCGACATGAAGAAGCGCCTCGCTGAGATCACCGCAGCACAGACGGGCAAGACCGTCGAGCAGATCAACGCAGACGGAGACCGCGACCGCTGGTTCACCGCCCAGGAAGCCCTCGAGTACGGGTTCGTCGATCACATCCGCGAATCAGCAACGGACGTCGCCGGCGGCGGCGGCACCGAGGCGAGCTAAGCACCGGAGACAAAGGAAAAAATATGGACCCCCCCACCTTCCGCGCAGCGGGCAACCTTCCGCAGGCAGCGGCGGCAATGCCGAATTCGCGCTACATCCTCCCGAGCTTCGAGGAGCGCACCGCGTACGGGTACAAGCGTCAGGACCCGTACGCGAAGCTGTTCGAAGACCGCATCATCTTCCTCGGCGTGCAGATTGACGACGCGTCGGCGGATGACGTTATGGCCCAGCTTCTCGTTCTCGAGAGCATGGACCCCGACCGCGACATCGTGATGTACATCAACTCACCCGGTGGCTCGTTCACCGCGATGACGGCGATCTACGACACCATGCAGTACATCCGTCCGCACGTTCAGACTGTTGTGCTCGGCCAGGCGGCATCCGCTGCTGCCGTGCTGACCGCTGCTGGCACGCCGGGCAAGCGCCTCGCGCTGCCGCACGCCCGCATCCTCATCCACCAGCCGGCCGTCGGCCAGGCCGGACAGGGACAGGCGTCCGACATCGAGATCCAGGCCGCGGAGATCCTCCGCATGCGCGTCTGGCTCGAAGAGACCCTGTCTCAGCTCTCCAACCGCACCGTCGAGCAGGTCAACAAGGACATCGACCGCGACAAGATCCTCTCGGCCGCTGAGGCGCTCGAGTATGGTCTCATCGACCAGGTGCTCACAAGCAGGAAGAGCCTGCCCGCTCTCGTCAAGGGCGCGTAAGGCTCGACAACGACAAAGGTGGGATCCGCGGAGAAATATCCCCGGATCCCACCTTTTCTGCATCCCGCAGATCACGATTGTGACGCGCGGGGGCGGCGGATACACCCCGATGTCATATGTTCGGGTTAGGCTCGAGTACCGGATAGCCAGAAGAGGAGAAAAGCTGATGGCACGAATCGGTGAGAGCGCCGACCTGCTCAAGTGCTCCTTCTGCGGCAAGAGCCAGAAGCAGGTGCAGCAGCTCATTGCTGGACCAGGCGTCTACATCTGTGACGAGTGTGTCGAGCTCTGCAACGAGATCATCGAAGAGCGACTCGCTGAAGCCGGCGAGGTTGCGGCACCGGAGTTCGAACTCCCGAAGCCCCGCGAGATTTTCAACTTCCTCGAGGAGTACGTCATCGGCCAGGAGCCCGCCAAGCGTGCGCTCTCCGTTGCGGTCTACAACCACTACAAGCGCACCCGTGCGCGTTCGACACTCACGAGCGCTGACTCGATCAGCGATGACATCGAGATCGCGAAGAGCAACATCCTGCTGATCGGTCCGACCGGGTGCGGAAAGACCTACCTCGCCCAGACTCTTGCCAAGCGGCTCAACGTTCCGTTCGCTGTCGCAGACGCCACGGCGCTGACCGAAGCCGGCTACGTCGGCGAAGACGTCGAGAACATTCTGCTCAAGCTCATCCAGGCCGCCGACTACGACGTCAAGCGCGCCGAGACCGGCATCATCTACATCGACGAGGTCGACAAGATCGCCCGCAAGGCCGAGAACCCCTCGATCACCCGCGATGTGTCCGGTGAAGGTGTGCAGCAGGCGTTGCTCAAGATTCTTGAGGGCACCGTCGCATCCGTTCCCCCACAGGGTGGGCGCAAGCATCCGCATCAGGAATTCATCCAGATCGATACGACCAACGTGCTCTTCATCGTCGCCGGCGCATTCGCCGGGCTCGAGGAGATCATCTCGTCCCGTGCGGGCAAGAAGGGCATCGGCTTCGGTGCCCCGCTGCACTCCAAGGGCGACGACATGAACCTCTTCAGCGAGGTGCTGCCAGAAGACCTGCACAAGTTCGGACTCATTCCCGAGTTCATCGGCCGCCTTCCCGTTGTAACGACGGTGACGCCGCTCGACCAGGAGGCTCTCATGCAGATCCTCACGGTTCCGAAGAACGCACTCGTTCGCCAGTACCAGCGGATGTTTGAGATCGACGGCGTTGAACTCGAGTTTGAGCAGAGCGCACTCGAGGCGATCGCCGACCTCGCGGTGCTGCGCAAGACCGGCGCCCGCGGACTGCGCGCGATCCTCGAAGAGGTGCTCGGCCCGGTCATGTTCGAGGTGCCGTCGACCGAAGAGGTCGCGCGGGTCATCATTACCCGTGAGTCGGTGCTCGAGAACGCGGCGCCGACGATTGTGCCGCACAAGGTCCGTCGCCAGGAGAAGTCGGCCTAACTCGCTGAGGGTCTGTCTCCACCGGCAACACCCGGCTGAGGCGCGACGAGCCACAATGTGGTGCGTGGTCCGGCGATGCGACCGGTTGAGTTGCCGCGAGGTGCCCCTCGAGCGCGCGTGTGAACGGTGAGGTGCCGCACCTTGTGCCTCAACGCGCTAGTGAGCGTTGAGTTGCCACGAAGTGTCCCTCGACGCGCTAGTGAGCAACGATTCGCGTCAACTCAATCACGTGAGCGACGATGTGTGGCAACTCAACTGACGCAGTGATCAACTGACGCAGTGATCAACTGACGCAGTGATCAACTGACGCAGTGATCGAGTGGTCCTAAAATGTCGGTATCGCGATCGAGTCGGCCCTTGGCGCTGTTCGTTGTGGTGGGCAACGACTTTTCGGGCCGACTCGATGCAGCGAGCGACATCTCGGGCCGACTCGACGCGTTCGCGTCAGTTCAGGGCGCGACGCGCGAGCAGCGGCTCGATAGTCGCATCCCGTCCACGGAAGGTGCGGTACGCCTCGAGTGGGTCGCGGCTGCCCCCGACTCCGAGCAGGGTTGAGCGGAAGTGATCACCGTTGGCGCGGGTGAGCCCGCCGTTCTCGCTGAACCAGCCGACGGCATCCGCGTCGAGGACCTCGCTCCAGATGTAGGAGTAGTAGCCGGCGTCGTACCCGCCTGAGAACGTGTGGGCGAAGTAGGTGCTCGAGTAGCGGGGCGGCACGGCCGGGTTGTCGAGCCCGACCGCGGCGAGGGCGGCGTGTTCGAACCTGGCGACGTCGGTGACCGTCTCGGTGACGGGGATACGGTGCCAGGCCTGGTCGAGGAGGGCGGCGGCGAGGTACTCACTCGTGGAGAATCCCTCGTTGAATGTCGCGGCCTCGGTGAGCTTCGCAACGAGGTCTGATGGCATCCGCTCGCCCGTCTCGGCGTGACGGGCGTAGCTCTCCAGAACCTCCGGCCAGAGCATCCACATCTCGTTGACCTGGCTCGGGAACTCGACGAAATCGCGGAAGACATTGGTGCCGGCGAACTTCGGGTAGGTGACGCGTGCGAACAGGCCGTGCAGTGCGTGCCCGAACTCGTGGAAGAAGGTGGTGACCTCATCGAAGCTCAGCAGGGTTGGTTGGCCGGCCGCGGGTTTGGGCACGTTGAGATTGTTGACGACGACGGTGGAGTCGCCGAGGAGCGTGTTTTGGGAGATGAGGGGGTTCATCCAGGCCCCGCCGCGCTTCGAGTCACGGGTGTAGAGGTCGAGGAGGTACAGGCCGACCTCGGAGCCGTCGTCATCCGTCACTTCGAAGATGCGTACGTCGGGGTGGTACGCGACGAGGTCGTTTCGCTCGGTGAATCGCACCCCGTAGAGCTGCTGCGCTGCGAAGAAGATCCCATCGACGAGCACGCGATCGGCCTCGAAATAGGAACGAAGCGCTGAGGTGTCGACAGCGAACCGCTCGGCCCTCACGCGTTCGGTGAGGAATGCCCAGTCCCAGCTTTCGACCGGGTAAGCGTCGCCGTCGGCCTCGACCAGCGCCTGCAGGTCGGCCTGCTCGGCGCGGGCATTGCGGGCGGCGGCAGGCGCGAGTGATTCCAGCATGGATGCCACGGCCTCCGGTGTCTTCGCTGTTTCGTCCGCCGTGACGAACGCGGCGTGCGAGTCGAAGCCAAGGAGCGCGGCCCGTTCGGCACGCAGGTGCGTAATCTCGAGCACGAGCGACCGGTTGTCATATTCCCCGCCACGGATGCCGCGCGCGCGTGAAGCGCGCATGATGCGTTCGCGAACATCCCGGCGGGTGAGGCTCGCGAGAGCAGGGTGGCCGGTGGGCAGCACGAGGGTGAGCAGGTAGCTGTCCGTGAGGCCGCGCTGCCTGGCCGCCTCCGCCGCCGCGGAGATCTCGCCTTCGCTGAGACCGTCGAGCTCAGCGACGTCGGTGAGGACGACGGCGAGTTCGTTCGTGTCAGCGAGCAGGTTCTTCTCGAAGCGAGTGGTGAGCGTCGAGAGGGCGCTGTTGAGGGCGCGGAGGTGTTCCTTCTCGTCGTCAGTCAGGCCGGCACCGGCGAGGGTGAACTCGGTGTGGTATCGCTCAACGAGGTAGCGGGATTCGGGGTCGAGTGCGAGGTCGTCGAGTTGCTCGTGGAGTTCGCTGATGCGCGCGTAGAGGCCGGGGTTCAACCGGATCGCATCGGAGTGCGCGGCCAAGCGCGGTGCCATTTCTTCCTCCAGCGCGGTCGTCACCGGGTTGGAGTCGGCGGAGGTCTTGTTGAAGAAGACGTTGCTGACGCGCGCGAGCGTCTGGCCCGAACGCTCAAGCGCGACCATCGTGTTCTCGAAAGTGGCGGCATCCGTTTCTGTCACAATCGCGTCGATTTCAGCAATCTGCTCGGCCATGCCCGCCTCGAATGCCGGGCGGAAGTGTTCGTCAGTGATCTCGGCGAACGGCGGCAGCTGGTAGGGGAGCGTACTGGGAGAGAGGAACGGATTGGTGTCAGGCATGAACCAACCCTAGGGCCGTCATGTGGGCGGAGTAGGCGTTGGCGCACCCATAGGCTGGAGCCATGGCTATTTCCGAGCGATACACGCTGGGGCACCACGAAAGCGTTCTTCGCACGCACAGCTGGCGCACCGTAGACAATTCCGCCGCATACCTTGCTCCGTATCTCGTTCCCGGTGTCCGGGTGCTGGATGTGGGCAGCGGACCCGGGACGATCACCCTTGATATCGCTGAGCGGATCGCGCCGGGTTCCGTCATCGGGATGGATGCGTCGCGCGATGTCTGTGTGCAGGCCTCGACACTCGCTCGGGACAGTGGCGTGATGAACGTCGACTTCGTCGTGGGGGATGCCTACGCTCTCGACTACCCGGACGACACCTTCGATATTGTCCATGCCCACCAGGTGCTTCAGCACGTCGGGGATCCCATTGCCGTGCTGCGTGAAATGCGGCGGGTGGTGAAGCCGGGCGGGATTGTCGCGGCGCGCGACGTGATTTATGGTGCGGCATCCTGGTATCCGTTGCTCCCGGGTCTCGACACCTGGATGCGCGTGTACCAGTCGGTTGCGCGGTCGAACGCGGGGGAGCCGAACGCCGGTCGCTCGCTCAAGGCCTGGGCGATGGAAGCGGGTTTCGAGGACGTGGAGAGCACCGCGTCGATCTGGTGCTTCTCGACCGATGAGGACCGCGACTGGTGGGGAAGCGCATGGGCGGTTCGTGCCGTCGAGTCGAGCTTTGCGCCGCAGTCAATCGAGACCGGAGCGGCAACCCAGGCCGAGCTCGAGGAGATCTCCGCGGCGTGGACCGAGTGGGTCGCAGACGATCGCGGCTGGTACGCGATGCCGCACGGCGAGATTCTCGCTCGGAAGTAGCACAGCGGATGCCGCGCCGCTACCCCGGCTTACGATTGGGTATCGGGCTTAGGGTTGCTTTCGCTCGTTGAACGGCGGAGGGGTAATCATGAGTTCGCGCGATACCGGATCAGTGCCCGATCGATACGTGCGGTATCGCTGGTGGGGGCTTCTCGCCATCAGCCTCGGCGTTGCGATCATCATTATGGACGCGACGATCGTGTCGGTCGCGATCCCGTCAATCGTTGACGACCTCGGGATCTCGAGTACCGAGATCCAGTGGGTGCAGGAGATCTATACGCTCCTGTTCGCTGCACTGCTCTTGACGTGGGGTCGAGTGGCGGACCGGGTCGGTCGTCGCAGGATCATGCTCATTGGAGTGGTGATCTTCGTCGCGGCGAGCGTGCTTTGTGCGCTCGCGGACAACGGTGCGGTTTTGATCGCCGGGCGGGCGTTGCAGGGGCTCGGAGGGTCGATGATCCTGCCGACGACCCTCGCGCTGCTGAACGCGAACTTCCAGGGCCGGGAGCGTGGCATCGCCTTTGCCGTGTGGGGGTCGACGATCGGTGGAATGGCCGCAATCGGGCCGCTCCTCGGTGGCTGGCTGACGGAAAACGCGAGCTGGCGCTGGGCGTTCGGGATCAACGTCCCGGTCGGTGTCCTCATCATCGCCGGGCTGCTCTTGTTCGTGGCTGAGTCGTCGGAGGCCGTCACCGGGGTGCTGCAGCGCCTCGACATCGGTGGCGCGCTGCTCTCCATCCTCGGGTTCGGTGCGCTCGTCTTCGGACTCATCGAGGGCCGCAACTATGGCTGGTGGACGGCAACGGACGATGCTCCGTTCTCCGTCGGGGATATCTCGCCTGTGCCATTTGCGTTCCTGCTCGCGGTCGTGGCGTTGACCGCATTCGTTCTGCTGGAGCGCGCCCGCAGCCGGGCTGGGAAGGGAGTCATCCTCGATCTCTCGCTGTTCAGCATCCCGTCGTTCGCTAACGGGAATGTCACGGCCCTCATTGTCAGTTTCGGTGAGTTCGGGCTGATTCTCTCGTTGCCGCTGTGGTTCCAGAACGTGCTTGGGTACACGGCGTTTGAAGCCGGGCTCGCGCTCGTGCCGCTCGCGGCGGGGTCGTTCCTTGC
>JAZQRG010000394.1:0-2326 GCA_045629445.1 Mycetocola sp.
TTCGTTGAGCAACGGGCCTGATCGGAAATATGCCGCAATGTCGGAGGCTACGGCTAACGTGATGACATGTCAGATTTGGTAAAGGTTCGGCTGTGGGCCGACTCCCTGATCAGGTTGCATCTCGACCCGACCGTCTGGTCCTTCGGGTTCGACAATGCCAAGCGGCGTGCCGGCCTGTGCAACTTCACCACGCACCACATCACCGTGTCGCGTTACCTTGCCGCTCGATATGACGACGATGACGTCCATCAGATCCTGTTGCACGAGGTCGCTCATGCCCTCGCCGGCCAGCGGGCAGGCCACGGCCCCGTCTGGCGTCGGGTCGCTGAAGACCTCGGCTATGTCGGCTCGCGGCTGCACCACGGCGAGACGGCTGATGAACTCGCACCGTGGGTGGGGGCATGCCCGAGCGGCCATACGCTCTACCGGCACCGAAAGCCACGGCATGTGACGAGCTGCGGGGTGTGCTCGAAGAGCTTCGACCCGAAGTTCACCATCACCTGGTCACATCGCGAGATCACTCCGTCGATGCGCCAGCGCGCGGCCGCGGCCACCCCATGAGTACCACGCGATGACGCACGCTGGCCCCGCGAAAGACTCCGACGGCATCCGTTGGGTTGCCCTTCTCCGCGGGGTCAATGTTGGTGGCATTACGGTCAAGTCGGCACCGCTCGCTGACCTGTTCCGCTCTCTCGGTTTCGATGAGGTGAAGACGGTGCTTGCATCAGGGAACGTGCTCTTCACCACGACCGACACCGACTCGGCGGCGCTCATACCGCGGATCGAACGAGCGCTCACCGATGAGTTCGGCTATGCCGCGCGGGTCGTTCTGATTCGGCAGTCAACTCTCGCAGATGTGGTCGCCGGTTACCCGTTCAATGAGGTTGACGACCGCCACCCCTACGTCATTTTTGCGTCAGACCCCGCAGTCTTCGACGGGGTGGATGCCACGGAACTCGACGACACCATCGAGCGGGTAGCGCCAGGCGACGGCGTCCTCTACTGGGAGGTGCGACGTGGCCTCTCCACAGACAGCACGTTCTCGAAGCGAACGGCGAAGGCCAAGGGCTCAGCCGTGACGACGACGCGCAACCTGCGTACGCTCCGCAAGCTGCTCTGACCGCGGGCGGACCCGGCGGACGACGTTGAGCAACAGTGGCAGCAGCGTTTCGGGAGGAAAAACCCGGAGCCCAGGCCGCTATAGCCGCCGCACCCCGCGATCCACCGCCCGAAACGAGGGATGCCAGAACAGCCGAAATGACGGATGGCACGGTGCTGGGGCGCACACCGAAATTCCCGCGGCCGGTAACTCACTACCATGGTTACATGCTCTCCACCGCGCGGGATGTCCCTGCACCAGGCTCGTCCCCCGCCCCGCAGAACACCACCACCGACCCGCAGGAACACACCACGATCACACCGGGTGCAACCGGCCAGTGGCTGGTCTCCGACGGGACACGCTGGTGGTTCGACACCGGTTCGCTTGCCCTCGACTTCGCCTATACCGGCCGCGTCGGCGTTGGCTCCACCGACGCCACTGAGCTGCTCGACACCGCCGAGGACCTCACCTCCTGGCTCGCCACCAGGCTTCCCAGCGCTCCCGCAACGGATCGGGACCTCCAGGACGCGCTCATGCTTCGCGGATCCATCGCCCGCCTTGCGATCGCGGCAAGCGCCGGCCTCGACGCCGAGGCTCACGACATCGACCTTTTGAACCTGTACGCGGCAACCCCCGACATCCCGCCACGGCTCGCCGGCGGCACAGTCCAGGCCGGGCGCACCGAAGCCCGAACCGGCCAGGCGCTCGCCACGATCGCCCGCGACGGCGTCGCCCTCTTCTCGGGCGGAACCCTCGGTCGCACCCGAGCGTGCGATGCCGACGACTGCGACCTGGTCTATCTCGACACGTCCCGTGCGGGCAACCGCCGGTGGTGTTCGATGCAGCGTTGCGGGAACCGCTCGAAGGTCCGAGCGCACCGGGCGCGGGGCGCGGCTACTCGCTGATCGTCACTGCCCGGTCAAACGCGACGTAGCCCGAGAAGTCCTTACCGACGCGGTCGAACGCTGTTGGGTACGGGTCGGGATAGCTCCACGCCAGGTCCTTCTTTTCCGTCCCGTCGACGGTGACGTTCCAGTACTGGCACGCACCCTTCCATGGACAGGTGTACGGAGTCGGGCTCTTCGAAAAGAGCTCCTCGGAAATGCTCGACGGCGGGAAATACCAGTTGCCCTCGATCTTGATGAGGTCGTCGGTGGGCGAATCGGCAATCACTGTGTCCTGATACGTAGCCTTCATGTGGCCGACGATACGCCCGGCATCCGTTCG
>JAZQRG010000395.1:0-4263 GCA_045629445.1 Mycetocola sp.
CACCCCCCGAGCCTGCAATACCGGTAGCAGCTCGCGGCTGGTCAGCAACGCTGCACGGAATCTGGCAGGTCGTCCGATCATGCCCGAGAGCGACCCCAGCTGAACGCCCTGGGAGTGCATGCCCGCGTCGCCAATGAAATGCACCCACAGCCAGCCGCGAAAGTCCGACTTTTCGGCGATGGCGAACCCCGCGGTCGAGAACAAGTCGCGAACGACGTGTTCTCGACCTGTCGGCTGTGCCTCGAACGTGCCGAAGATGACCTTTCGCAGCAGCGCCGCGCGCAAGGTGCCGCGGTCATCGAACCCGCCACCTGCCTGGGGGAACCCCCACGCGAGTTGTGCCGCCGGCAGTGGAGCGATCGCTTCTGCTGGCTCACCCCACACGCTGCCGAATACCAGCACGGTCGCGTTCCCGATCCGGGGGGCTAAGAATTCGGCCGCTGCCGACAACCGGTGGTGTCCTACGCTGAGGATGATGAGGTCGAAATCATGACCAAATTCGAGTTCCTCGCGAAACTGCAACGACCACGAACGTTTGATCCGCTCGCCCAAGGGCCGCTTACGGGCATCGAGGAGATCAAGCTCGACCGTCGCTCCGTATTCGGCTGCGCGCCCTGGCCGCACCAGAAACTCGACCCGATGTCCCGCCTGCTCGAGCGCCCATCCATACGTCGTCGCGATCACTCCTCGGCCGAACATCAGAACTCTCACGCAGCAACACCTCATGCCAGATAAACTTCAATGCGGAGACGATCTCCATTTCGAGAATATGGAGATGATCTCCGTTTGTCAAAGGAGGACGGTATGTCAGAGCCAAGGCCAGTGCGCGCCGATGTCGCTCGGAACCGGAAAGCCATCGTAGATGCGGCCCGGGCAGCGTTTGAGCGCGGTGAATTCGATCGCCGCTTCGACGACTTTGCGGCGCTCGCCGGCGTAGGAGTCGGCACGCTCTACCGCCACTATCCGACTCGAGACGCGTTAGCCGAGGCCGTATACCGCGAGGAGGTCGCAGCGCTCTGCCAGCGCGCGGATCAGCTCCTCGCCGAGCTGCCGGCGTCGGAGGCGCTCGCGGCGTTCTTGGAGGACTTCGTCTCTCGCTTAGCTGCCCAGCCCGGTCTTGCGCGGGCCCTGGCAACGCTGATGCGAAACCAAACCGACCCGCAGGCCGACGCAGGCCGGGCTTTGGAAGCCGCTGTAGCCGATCTCGTTGCGGCAGCGGTGAAGGAAGGAGCACTGGATCCCAGCGTGACCTCCGGCGTCGTCATGACGGCGCTGCACGGAATCGGCTCGACGTACGGCGGGCCTGACTGGCGAAACAACGCTGACAACTTGATTGCTATCATCGTCGGGCCAAAGGCGTCCTCATAGCCGGTGCGTGAGCTCGGCATCCTGCTCCCGATGTCTCGCATAAAAACACCTCAACGGATGCCGATAAATCGCGTCAGCGCGTCGATCCACGTTTCGAAGGCGTCGAGATGGGCGTCATGCGATGCGTTCGGTATGTCGACACGCTGAACGTTCTGGCCTCTTCGCACAAACTCGGCCTTCTGTTCTTCGGAGAACATTCCACCGTCTGCGTAGATGACGAGTGCAGGAATGTCGATGCTTTCCCACTCGGCCCACCGGCGTATCGCCACCCCCTCGATAGTGGCCTGCATGACGTCAGCGTCAAATCGCGGATAGAGACCGTCCGCGCGTTCCTCGAGGTCGTTCGCCAAAGCCTGCGCGAGTGGTCCGTCGCCCAGAGCGGCGATCGCGGCCGATCGGTCGGCAAAAGGCACTTCCCATGAGCGAAAGTAGTTGCCCAACGCGGCGTGTTCCTCGGCTGTCCCGCCGCCCTCGTTAGCTTCCAGCATCACCAGCCGTTGCACCAGGTCAGGACGGGCAGCCGCGACGAGCATTGCGGTGTGGCCCCCCATGGATTGCCCGGCAAGAGCGGCAGGGATCGAGGTCTCGGCCTCGATCACGCTCACGACATCGCGAACGAAAGCGTCACGAGAAGTGTCCGGCGGGACCTTCGTACTGAGCCCATGGCCTCGCTGGTCGATCAGGATGACTTTTCGGCCAGGCAGAGCCCTGGCTGTCTCGATAAATTCCCGGTGGGAGCCGGCGAGTCCGTGCAAGAAGACGGCGGCCGGTTCCTCACCAGCGAAGACGGCGTACGAGATCGTCGTACCGTCGCTCAGGTGCGCTTCGTGAAGAGTCGGGGGCATCCCGCGAGTCTAGATGCGGGGGAGGGGCGGAGGAGTCTGGCGTAGGGGAACCTTCAACGACTAAGCACACCTACTGGGGTGTTCGTCATGGGAGCACGGGGAATGTGCAATGGTCCGTTGCACACTTGTATTCGCCCAACCCTCAGCGGGACGACTTGTCGTTGTCAGGAGGCCGGTGCTCCTCGCTGAGCCCTTTCGTGATGGTGGTGATCTGCGACAGCACCATCTTTACGTTGATCCGTTCAAGCGTTTCTGGGCGAGCGAGGCAGTCGATATATCGACCGATCTCGGGGTGAGATAGCGGGCGGAGGACCAATTCCGGGTGGTCACGAAGATCGGTGGTGAACCTGGGAATCAGCGCGATGCAGTCGCTAGCGGCGACAACGGCTGCGGCAACGGAGAATTCGTTGATTCGGTGCGTGACGTGCGCTTCGCTGCCTCCGATCCCGGCGATCATGGTGATGGCTTGCTCGAGCGGGAAACCTTCGTGCACTGTTACCCAGGTCTCGGACTGAAGATCCGCAGGGTGGATCGAGGCTTTCGATGCCAGCCGGTGGTTGCGGTGCATGGCGATGTCGAGAGGCTCGAACAGGAGTGGTTCTGCGCGCACTGTTGCAGGCCATGGGGGGCTGCCGAGGAGCCTGTGCGCGAGTACGAGATCGTGGTCTGCGGTGAGAGCGGGGAAGCCATGCTGAGCCACATCGAAATCAGTCAACCTGACGTCCGGCGCACGTGGGTCGTTCAACGCAGCGAGCAGAGGCCCGAAGACAGCTAAGCCAGCACTATGGAATGCCGCCACGGAGACGGTGCCCGACCGGTCGTCCTGAAAGCCCGAGACCGCCTGTTCGGCGCGTTCAAGCGCGATCTCCACGTCGACCGCCGCCGCTGCCAATGCTCGGCCGGCATCGGTGAGAGCAGTTCGGCGTCCCGCTTTGAACGTCAACGGTACAGACGAGTGACGTTGCAGCGCAGAGATCTGTTGCGAGACAGATGACGGCGTGACGTGCAGAGCCGCGGCGACCGCTGCGATAGTGCCCCGGTCCCTAAGCTCACGAAGGGCACGCAGCTGACCAAGTTCCATAAGTTGAAACTAACCCATCCCGTGCGAAACTACCATCTTGTCTAAGTGAACGACTGCCCGGAGGATGAGAGTGTGCCTTCCTCGTTCGCAGTGTCCCGCGTGGACCTCCTCCTGCTTCTCGTCGCCGCATCATGGGGCTCGACCTACCTCGTAGCCAAGGAGTTGGTGACTCCTGGTTCTGTGGTTGCACTGCTGGCCCTGCGTATGTTGCTTGCGGCCGCGATCATGGCCGCGATAGTGGTCGCTCGGCGTAACCGTGTGACGAAGGCGGAGATCCGTGTCGGGGTTGCCACCGGCATCCTCTTGGGCGGTGTGTTTGCTTTCGAGACTTTCGGGATTGCACATACGTCGGCCACCAACGCTGGCCTGTTCATCAGCCTGACGGTCGTGTTCACACCGATTCTCGACTCCGTCGTGTCCAAACGGCGCCTACCCCGCAGGTCCTTCCTCGCAGCCGGGATTGCCGTAGCCGGTGTCGCACTTCTCGCCAGCAACGGTACATTCCATGCGCCAACGCCTGGAGATCTACTCGTTCTGATCGCCGCAGTCCTTCGCGCTGTCCATGTCACGACGATGCACAAGCTCTCTAGCGGTGAACCGATGGACTCGCTTCACCTCACGTCGGTTCAACTGGCTACATGCGCGGCGCTATTCTGGGCTGCGTCCCTGTTCTATGGCGACTCAGTCCCGCACTTCGTTGCGGCGCTCGACCCCACACGGGGAGCACTCTTCCTCTACCTCGTCCTTGCCTGCACAGATTTCGCCTTCTTTGTGCAAACGTGGGCCGTCCGGCGAACCTCGCCATCCAGAGTCAGCCTTCTCCTGGGCACCGAGCCGATCTGGGCCGCAATCCTGGGAATCGTCATCGCCCAGGACGCCATTGCACCTATCGGGTATGTCGGAATCGCACTCATCCTCGCAGGAACGGCCTGGGGCCGATCCGTCGAACAGCGCCACCGCCTCGCGATT
>JAZQRG010000396.1:0-1894 GCA_045629445.1 Mycetocola sp.
TCCGAGACGGTGCCAGCGAACGGCGACGGCAACTCGACGAGCGCCTTGGCCGTTTCAACCTCAGCGATGATCTGGTTGAGCGTGACGGTGTCGCCGACAGCCACCCGCCACGACACGATCTCACTCTCGGTCAGCCCCTCACCGAGATCGGGCAGGGCGAAATTGACAACGCTCATGCTGTTGCCTTCCAACCGGTGAGTGAATTGCGGCGGCCGAGCACCCGGTCGACGGCGTCGAGGATGCGGTCGAGGTCGGGCAGGAATGCCTCCTCGAGCGATGCGGGCGGGTACGGGGTGTCGAATCCGGTGACGCGCGCTGGCGCCGCCTCGAGCCAGTCGAAGCAGCGCTCGGTGATCGCTGCGGCAATCTCGGCGCCCATCCCACCCGACTGTGCTGCCTCGTGGGTGATGACGAGTCGACCGGTTTTCCGAACGGATGCCTCAACCGTTCCGAAGTCCACCGGCGAGAGCGAGCGCAGATCGAGAACCTCGACAGCGACGCCGTCGTCTGCCGCGGCGGCGGCGACATCCAACGCCGTGCGGACCAGCGGGCCGTACGCGACCAGCGTCACGTCCGAGCCCTGCTGCAGCACGCGTGCCTGGCCGAGCGGGGCGGCGTTCGCGCCGAGCTCAGTGTCGACATCACCCTTCTGCCAGTATCGGCGTTTGGGTTCGAAGAAGAGCACGGGGTCGTCGCTCGCGATGGCCTGCTGGATCATCGTGTGTGCGTCCTGCGGGTTCGAGCACGACACCACCCGCAGCCCAGCGGTGTGGGCAAAGTACGCCTCGGGTGACTCGGAATGGTGCTCGACCGCACCAATGCCGCCACCGAAGGGGACACGAATCGTGATCGGCATTTTCACGTTTCCGCCGGTGCGGTAGTGCAGCTTCGCGACCTGGGCGACGATCTGGTCGAATCCCGGGTAGATGAAGCCGTCGAACTGGATCTCGCAGACCGGCCGGTAACCGCGGATCGCGAGCCCGACCGCGGTGCCGATGATGCCGGCCTCGGCGAGCGGTGTGTCGATGACCCGGCTGGGCCCGAACTCCTCCTGCAGCTTGTCAGTGATGCGAAAGACACCACCGAGCCGGCCGATGTCTTCCCCGAGGAGCACGACCTTGTCATCACGGGCGAGGGAACGGCGGAGTCCGTCGTTGAGTGCGCCGGCGAGGCTCATCGTGGTCATGACGCCTCCCCTTCCTCAGCATCAAACGACGCGAGGTATGCGGCGTACTGGCTCTTCTGCCGTTCGAGGCCGGAATGCGGCTCAGCGAAGACGTGGTCAAAGACCGAGAGCGGGTCAGGCTTCGCCAGCGAGAGGCACCCCGCCCGCAGCTCGCGCGCGACGGCATCCGCTCGCTGCTCCACTCTCGACCGCAGCTCATCGGTGAACGCGCCGGTGCGCTCAAGCAGCGCTGCGACGCGGCTGATGGGGTCTTTCGCCCGCCATTCATCGAGTTCGCCTGCTGGACGGTACCTGGTGGGGTCGTCGCTCGTGGTGTGCGGGCCCATGCGGTAGGTTACGGCCTCGATGAAGGTGGGGCCGCCGCCGGAGCGGGCACGGTCGAGCGCGATGCGGGTAGCGGCCATCACGGCGAGGACGTCGTTGCCGTCGACGCGGAGGCTCGGGATGCCGAAGCCGGGTGCGCGGTCGGAAATGTGGCGTTGCGACTGCAGGCCGACGGGCTCGGAGATGGCCCACTGGTTGTTCTGACAGAAGAAGATGACGGGAGCGGCGAAGCTCGCGGCGAATACCTTCGCCTCATTCACATCGCCCTGGCTCGCCGCGCCGGCACCGAAGTAGGCGATCGCAACCGAGACGGACCCGGCGAACTGACTGCCAAGCGCGTAGCCGGTGGCGTGGAGCGTCTGCGCCCCGATGATGACGGCCGGG
>JAZQRG010000397.1:0-1549 GCA_045629445.1 Mycetocola sp.
GGCTCTGGGTTCCCGCGATCGCAGACATCGACAGCCCCAAGGTCACTGAGATCGAGGCCACCGCAGGGTTCAACCTGTCGTGCTCGATCTTCGGTGAGCAGGAGGGCATCACCGCCACGACCGAGAAGGTCACCCTGCCCCGCCTGCTGTGCGAGCGCGAGACGTATGAGTCCAATGGGCCGACGTCGTACTCGATGGCCGACCTGCAGGTGTCGTTCAACCCCCAGGGCGCCGCACTGTCCGATGGCAAGAAGGCATGGGAGGCCATGGACGACTACGCCAAGGGCTTCCTGGTCCGGCGTCAGGGCATCGACGGCACCACGGCTGTTGCGACCGGCAACTTCGTCGATGTCATTCCGGCGCAGCTCGCCAAGAAGGTTCCGACGAAGACGGGCACGGGCGCTGATGGCGTCTTCTCGTTCACGGTCGCTGCCTCGATCACTGGTGCGCCGTCGTTCAACGTCGCTGTCGTCGCGGCTTAACCCCACGAGCGCGGGCGGGCGATCGGCTCGGGTCGCCCGCCCGCTTCACCACCTACCGAGCCAACCGAGCAACCGAGCCGAAGGACCAGCATGAGCATTGTCAAGCCCCGCACCTCTGAGGTCACCATCTACCAGGGTGACTATCTCGACCGTCTCCGATTCCTTGAGCGCCAGTACGACGAGATGGTGAAGGCCGAGAGCAAGACAACTCCCCTGCTCAACGACATCCCGGAGTCGACGAGGCTCGCCGAGGAGCACGAGGCCCTCAAGGCTGAGGCTGAGAAGACCGCGATTCACGTCCAACTCCGCGCCGTCCGTCGCTCGCAGTACCGCGAACTGGCCGACGCACACCCGCCGCGCAATGGCGACGACGAAGACCCTCAGGTCGTTCTCGCCGACTCCAAGATGGGTGTCAACGAGAAGGAGTTCCGTCTCGTTCTGGTGCCCGCTGCGATCGTCCAGATCCGCGTCGGGGATGACATCACAGAGTGGTCCGGCATGTCTGAGGATGACCGCGAGGAGTTCCTCGACACGATCACCGAGGCCGACTTCGAGCTGCTGTTCTCGCACGCGTTCGCTCTCGTGAATGCGTTTGGGTCCGCCCCAAAAGCGCTCAAGCTCCCCGCCTCGCAGACGAGCCCGGAGAGCGCCGCGAGCTAGAGCAGGCGCGCGCTCTTGGCGTCTCTCTGCGGCGGTTTCGTGGTTGGGAGCCGAAGCGCACAACCCGCGTCACCAAGTGGCACAAGGGCAAGCCGGCTGAGTGGGTCACCGAGACCGAGCCCGAGTTTGACTCCTTCGAGCGCGACTCGTGGCACGCACTCGCCGAATACGAAGACGCGCTCTGCCCGATGTGTGGCAACCTGCGTGCTCTCTGCGAAGACCCGACGTCGGTATTCAATCCGCAGCTCTCGACGTGCTACGCGAGTGCTACCAGCGCCATGCATACCCGCCGCTGGCAGCGCAAGTACGAGAAGACAAAGCCGGATCGGGATGGGTGGCACCCGACAGACGGGTCGCATGTCTGGGTATCGCCGCACCTTCCACCCGATGCGGTGTTCGGGTTGGCG
>JAZQRG010000398.1:0-3260 GCA_045629445.1 Mycetocola sp.
GGCGATGCGGCTCGCGGACTGGACGAGCGCGGCGAGGTCGGGGACCGGGACGTCCACGTCCGCGAGCCGGGCGCGCAGATCCGTCGCGAAGAGCGTCAGTTCTGTCGAGCTCATGGCGGAGCCCCATCCGTGGGGGGCTTCCGCCCCGTTCGTCGTCAAGCGCCTACGCACGTTCATACTCGCGATCAGCGGATGCGTGCAACCACCCCTCGCGGTCAGCAGGCCGGCATGTCCGAGCAGCCGCCAGGAAGCCCACGGATCAGCCCGGGCCGTCCGCATCGGGGTCGATCAACGCGCTGCCTGCGCCAGAGGGTATTCCTGCGATGGCTACTCAGCATCGACCCGCTATGACGCCAGACAGGGTCGGAGGCAGTTCTTCTCCGCCTGTGGTGGAACTCGATAACGTCGAGCATGGGAACTGAAACGCATCGCTTTGCGGGACTAGTGGGTCGCTACGTTCAACGACACGGTGACGATGTGACAGAGGAACAAGCACAGCGCAAAATCGGCGGCCTCCTTCAAGGGTGGAAGGACGCGATGCACGACCGCGACGGTGTGATGTCACGCGAGGACGGATCTGATCTGCGCAGAGATGAACTTCGACTGCCGAAGCTGTCTGTCCTGGAACGAAGCCTGAAGACAAAGAACGACCCGCTCATGCACGTGTCGCCTCCGCAGCAAGCAGACCACGCGATCCTCACGTTTCACAACATCATGCTCGCCTTCGACAGCATGGTGGTGAGCGATGACCGGACTGAACTGAGGCTCCACCTTTCCGCCGAGTTCACCCTCATTCGTGCTCTCTTGGAAGCAGCTACCGCCGCCGTATGGATTCTTGGGCCGAACGACAGCGACGAACGGATCAGGCGCGCTCTTCGTCTGCGTTACAGCGAACTCTCGTACTCGCGCAAGCTGGCGATCAAGTTCGCCGAGCTCACAGAGGCAGATGTCGCTTCAGAGCTTTCGGCGCAGGAAGAATTCGTAGACGGGCAACTCTCGGATCTTGCGGCTATGGCGAGCAAAGCTGGAATAGAGGTAGGCAAGGTCACGCGGCCCGTCGCACCCGGGACGATCGCTGCGGAGGCTGGATCCTACGTACCTGAACTCGGTCCGGCCCTCACCTACTGGTACTGGTCCACCGCGAGCTCTATCGCCCACGGTGAACCCGCGAACATGAACGAACTGGCGGACATGAAGTTCATCGGCGTCGACGGACGGGACCAGCCAATCGCGCACGTTGAACCGAGCGCCATCGCCATCTGGAATCACCTCAAGGCGGCGCATGAGGTCATCAGCGTCGCGCACTCCCTTTGGAACCGTCGGGCAGCTGCGACGACAAGCGACCTCCGAGACGGCTGAGAGCTTGCCCGAGGAGCGGTCCCTGATCGCACGCGCTCGCGCCGGCGCTCGTCAACTATGGCTGTCACGGCAGTCGCGTCGCACAACACCCGCCCGCACGAATTCTCAACCAGCGGGCCCTATACGCTGTCGAGCATGCTGACGGCCTCTTAAGCCCCGTGGAAGCCCCGCCGGTCGAAGCCGAAGACGGCAATGCGCGCAGGTCGGTTGTGTGGGTGCTTTGCAGTTCGGAATTCAGCGGTCGGACGCGAATCCCGATGAGGTGCCCAGCCCGCAAGCAGGCGACCCTGCGCGGAATCCGTACCAAAGGCGAAACAGCTGACGAAGCCAAGAGTGAAGTGGGCACCGTCGGGCTCGAGCCCACGAGCCGCGGTGGAGTGGCAAGCGCGCCACCGCGCCGGCGGCTTCGAGTTCGCAAAGGCGTGTGGCCAGTACGCTCACCGGCACTCTGAGGTCTCGCTGAAGGGTGCTGTAGGGCTGCGAGGTTCGGCATTCGGTACCGTGTGCGCGCCGAGCACGGTCAAGGTCGTGAGTAAAACCCCTATTCGCTATGTGCGAGTGCCGCGACGGTGGCGCGACGAGGCTCGGATTGTCGGCCCTGCTCTAGATTGGTCGTCACACTCACGCCGAAATTGGGGAGTTGCGGAGATGCGGAATGGGCTGCCGTCTGTCGATGAAGCGCGGGCAGTCGGGTATTCGCTCGGGTCCAGGTTCCCGAACATCTGGGAGCCTGACTGGTTGGCCACTGCACGAATCCGTGACGGCATGACTGAATGGTTATCGTCCATTCCGCGTAAGCGATCTACGGGGCAGCGAGTTTGGTTGACGGCTCTCGCGCTAAGCGTTATTGCGATGCTCGGCGGAGTTGGGACGATCGGGTGGATGCTGTTCGAAGTGAACCCAGCTGATTTGCCACTCGAAGACACGCGGCCAGTCGACATCGCTGCCGCACTCTTTCTCGGCGGCGCAATTGGTGTGCTCGTGACGGTGATAGGAAATTCGCTGACGCGAACTCGCGCGGGTCGACGTCGCGAGGTCCAGCTCGCCCGCGCCCATGAGGCTGCGCTGAGCGAGGCGATCCAGCAGGTCCAGCGCCGGCGAGCCGAGAAGCGCAGCGCAGCGGTCCCACCCCCGTCCCCGGCACCGCTCGGCTTATCAGCCCAGGGGCGCATCAACCTCGCTGCAGCCTGGCTGAGGTTTCTGAACTGCCCCGGCGAGATCGACAGCCGCCGCCGTCATGGTGTGGACATCTTCACCGCGAAGCACTTAGTCCGGGTCGTTGATGAATCGGAGGACGCTAAGACCGCAATGCGAGACATTGCCGAGGTTGCGCAGGGAGATGGCCTGCGCACCGCAGTCGTGATGCTTGCCGATCCACCGCCCGAAGCTCTCGTCGACGCCGCTAATGCGGCTACCGTCGCAGTATTCATCATGACGGCGGAGGATGGTTCTCTTGTCGCGCTGACAGATGCAGCCCACACCATTCTGGCCAGGTCGAGCGATCCTGAAGCCTCGACAGATCAAACGAGCGCTCCGGTTGCGCCTCCAGCTCCTGACTGAACCAGGGCACCCCAGAGAGTGTCGGCTCATCCGTGCGCGTCACGCAGCCCGGGCCGGCTCATGCGGAGCGCGCGCAGGTATCGGCGCCGGGCGACTCGCTGCGCGACCAGCAGCATCGGGTACGCAACGCGCCACAAGGGTTTATTGCTCGCGCGAGTCAAGGAGCGAACAGTGAGCGATACGTTGCCGGCGTCGCGGGAAACGATGAATGCTTCCTCTCCCGACACGCGGCCGGGCAACGTTCGGCAGGCAAAGCCGACACGGTCCGTTGAGCGCACGACTGCGACGACTTCGACCGGACTCCGGGATCAACAGGCCGACAGGATGCGCCACGATGACGG
>JAZQRG010000399.1:0-10960 GCA_045629445.1 Mycetocola sp.
GTGTCGGCCTCGTCGGGGCTGCCAACCAGTGTGGTGTGCTCGGGTGCTTCACCCGCGGTGCCCTCGACCTCTTCGTGGCCTTCGTGGCCGATGAGCAAGATCTCGAAGTCGTCGCGCGCGAACCGCACGGCTTCCCTGTGCACCTTCGTCACGAGCGGGCAGGTGGCGTCGATGGCCTGAAGGCCACGATCCGCCGCGGCGTTGACGACGGCGGGCGAAACACCGTGCGCGCTGAAGACGATGTGTGCACCCTCGGGCACTTCGTCGACTTCCTCGACGAAGATCGCTCCCTGCTCTTCGAGCGTCGACACCACGTGCACGTTGTGCACGATCTGCTTACGCACGTAGACGGGCGCACCGTAGTGTTCGAGCGCCTTCTCGACGGCAATGACGGCTCGGTCCACTCCGGCGCAGTACCCGCGCGGGGCAGCGAGCAACACCCTCTTGTGTCCGACGACGGGGGTATCCTTGAGCCTCGAACGCACGCCGGGGATCCTCGGCATGGGCAGGCTGACAGTTACGTTACTCACGTATCGATTGTAGGCCGCTCGCACTGTGGACGGGCTGGACGAGGCTGAGGAGCGAATAGATGGCGACAGAACCGGCAACGGCAGAGAAACCGTGGCCGGTTGGGCTGCTCAGTTCGAAGATCCGCGACTACATCGACAGGCTCGGCACCGTCTGGGTCGAGGGCGAAATCGCACAGTGGGGCATTTCGGGCGGAAACGTCTACGGCAAGCTCAAGGATGTCGATGGTGAAGCGACAGTGAGCTTCACCATTTGGTCATCGGTGCGCTCAAAGCTCCCCGACGACCTCAAGCACGGCGACCGGGTGGTCGCCCTCATCAAACCCAACTACTGGATCAAGGGCGGCAGCCTCACGATGCAGGTGTTCCAGATGAAACACGTCGGCCTCGGCGACATGCTCGAACGCCTCGAGCGGCTGCGACGCCAGCTCGCCGGAGAAGGACTCTTCGACGTCCAGCGCAAGAAGCGACTCCCCTTCCTCCCCCACTGCATCGGCCTCATCACCGGCAAGGACTCCGACGCGGAGAAAGACGTTATCCGCAATGCGCAATTGCGCTGGCCGGCCGTCGACTTCCGTGTCGTTCACGCCGCTGTCCAGGGTGACCGCACCGTGCCAGAGGTCATCGGAGCCCTCAAGACCCTCGACGCCGACCCGAAGGTCGATGTGATCATCGTTGCCCGAGGCGGCGGTGACTTCCAGAACCTTCTTGGCTTCAGTGACGAACGCGTGATCCGCGCGGCAGCAGCGTGCTCCACTCCGATCGTCAGTGCGATCGGCCACGAGGCTGACCGCCCGCTGTTCGACGACGTTGCCGACCTTCGGGCGTCCACCCCGACGGATGCCGCCAAGCGCGTCGTTCCTGACGTCACCGAAGAACTGTCGCGGGTGTCGCAAGCCCGCACTCGCCTCACCATGCGACTGACCGGGTTCCTCAGCAACGAAACCGCCCGGGTGGACTCCATCCGCTCACGCCCTGCGCTCGCCTCGTCGGCGTGGATCATCGACGCGCGGGCTCAGGAACTCACCAGGTACGTCGCTCGCGGCACCGAACTCGTCGAACGCGCCATCGAACACGAACTCCGGACGACCGCCGACCTTCGGAACCACCTCAAGGCTCTGTCACCACAGCGAACGCTCGACCGCGGCTACGCCATCGCCCAGGGCCCGGACGGTCACGTCCTCCGTGCGGCGGTGGAAGCTCCCGAAGGCACGTCGTTCCGGCTCACCCTGGCCGACGGGGTCATCGGCGCGACGAGCGACGGTGCTCTCGCCGGGAAGTCCTAGTCCTACCCCACGGTTAGAATGGACTCATGCCAGAAAACCCCGAGGTTTCCAGCCTCAGCTATGAGCAGGCACGCGATGAATTGATGCGTGTCGTTGCCGAACTCGAACAGGGTTCATCAACTCTCGAGCAGTCCCTCGCCCTGTGGGAACGAGGAGAAGCTCTCGCCCAGCGCTGCGAAGACTGGCTCATCGGGGCAAAGGCGCGCCTCGATGCCGCCCGCGCCGCAGCCAGCAGTGCGGGGCACCCCGCAGAATGAGCCGCCAGCGTCCCCCTCGGGTCGTCGCCGAACTCGGCAGGCCCGAAACCCCCGAGGAAACCGCGGCCCGAAAAGCGGAGAACTCCCGCAAGTACCGCGGCGCCAAGACGGTCAATAACCTCGTCTATTCGCTCCTCGTTACGGTCGGCCTCGTTGTCATCATCGTGCTCGCGGTTCCGCGGTCCAACGCACCGATCTTCGAGAGCGTCGACTACTCCACTGTCGCCGAGAAGGCACAGGAATCGCATGCGCAGCCACTGGCCAACCCTGACCTGCCGGATTCGTGGAGCTCCAACCGCGCTGACGTCGGCAAGACCGGCGAAGTGCAGAGCTGGAACATCGGACTCATCACGCCGTCCGATCAGTTCATCGGCATCACCCAGGGTTTTGACGCTAACGAAACCTGGGTAGCCCAGCAGCTGAAACAGTCACTCGCCTCAGAGACACAGATGATCTCCGGCATCGAGTGGACCGTCTATGACAACCGCGCCGACACCGACGGATACGGCAATGTGCACTACGCGCTGACCACTGTCGCCGGTGACAGCACTTTCCTTATTTTCGGAACGGGGAGCGAGGCCGAATTCACGAGCGTCGCCGAAGCCATTTCCGGGGATGTTGCCGCCAACCTCGAATTGGAGAACCGCTGATGCCAACGACGAGACCGACAAAAGCCTGGGACGTCATGATGCGCGGCAACGCGCGATTCGTCGCCGGCGAGCCACGGCATCCGCGCCAGGACGTCGAACGCCGCGAGTCGCTCGCTGCGGCGCAGACCCCAGACGTCGTGCTCTTCGGTTGCTCGGATTCCCGCCTCGCCGCTGAGATCATCTTCGACAAGGGACTCGGCGACCTCTTCGTCGTGCGGAACGCCGGGCAGGTCATTTCCGATTCCGTCGTCGGCTCGATCGAATACGCCGTCGGCGTGCTCGGTGTCCCCCTCATCGTCGTGCTCGGGCACGACCAGTGCGGCGCCGTTCGAGCAGCCATCGACTCGATCGCTCCCGACGCTGATCCCCTGCCGCACCACATCAACAACCTCATCCAGCAGATTGTGCCGGCGGTGAAGCGCGTGACCGGTGGCAAGGGTGTCGATCCCGACCAGGTCGACGCGAGCGAGGTCGGCCGCGAACACCTTCGAGACACCGTGGCTGAGTTGCTGGAACGCTCTGAGATGATTAGTGATGCCGTTGCGAGGGGTGTGCTCGGAATCGTCGGCGCGAACTACAAGCTGCTCGAGGGCACTGCGGTTCCCGACATCATGATCGGCAACATTTCGACCACCGGCGCAGAGTAGCGCCACAACCACACGAGGAGACGACAAACAGTGTCAGACACCACCGAGTACCGCATCGAGCACGACACGATGGGTGAGGTTCGCGTACCTCGAACCGCGCTTTACGGGGCACAGACGCAGCGCGCCGTCGAGAACTTCCCGATCTCCGGCTCCGGCCTTGAGCCGGCCCAGATTGCCGCGCTCGCGCGGATCAAGAAGGCAGCGGCTGCTGCCAATGCCCGACTCGGCGTGCTCGACTCCGCTATCGCCGATGCGATCGGCAGCGCCGCTGACGAGGTCACCGCCGGCACCCATGACACCCAGTTCCCGATCGATGTCTACCAGACCGGCTCGGGCACCTCGTCGAACATGAACATGAACGAGGTGCTCGCGACCCTCGCATCCGCCCGCCTCGGGTCAACCGTTCACCCGAACGACCACGTGAACTGCTCTCAGTCCTCGAACGACGTCTTCCCGACATCCGTTCACATCGCTGTCACCAGCGCACTCATCGATGACCTGATCCCCGCGCTCGACCACCTCGCTGTCGCCCTCGAGGCGAAGGCCGAACTGTGGAAAGACGCCGTGAAGTCGGGCCGCACACACCTCATGGACGCAACGCCGGTCACCCTCGGCCAGGAGTTCGGCGGCTACGCCCGCCAGATTCGCCTCGGCATCGAGCGTGTCCGCACGGCACTCCCCCGCGTCGCAGAGGTTCCGCTCGGCGGCACAGCGGTCGGCACTGGCATCAACACGCCGGCCGGCTTCCCCCAGCTCGTCATCCAGATGCACGTCGACGACACCGAGCTGCCGATCACCGAAGCGGCCGACCACTTCGAGGCTCAGGCAAACCGCGATGGCCTTGTTGAGGCATCCGGGGCGCTCCGCACCATCGCAGTGAGCAACACCAAGATCTGCAACGACCTCCGCTGGATGGGATCGGGCCCGAACACCGGCCTCGGTGAACTCAGCATCCCCGACCTGCAGCCGGGCTCATCGATCATGCCTGGCAAGGTCAACCCGGTGATCCCGGAGGCCGTGCTCATGGTTGCGTCGCGGGTCATCGGAAACGACGCCACAATCGCGTGGAGCGGCGCATCGGGCTCGTTTGAGCTCAACGTGCAGATTCCCGTCATGGGCACCGCTCTTCTCGAGTCGATCCGGCTGCTGTCGAACGCGAGCCGCGTGCTCGCCGACAAGACCATCGACGGTCTCGAAGCAAACATCGAGCGGGCCGCAGCACTCGCGGGCATGTCACCGTCCATCGTGACGCCCCTCAACAAGATCATCGGCTATGAGAAGGCTGCAAAGATCGCCAAGCACTCCGTCGCCGAGGGCATCACCGTCCGTGAGGCCGTTATCGCGCTTGGCTTCGTCGAGCGTGGCGACATCACCGAGGAACAGCTGGATTCGGCACTCGACCTGCTGTCGATGACCCACCCGGGCTAAGAACGACATACAACAGCCGGCCGGTGGGGTAACCCGCTCGGCCGGCTGTTGTCGTTAATGGTGCCTGGCTGTGCGCGTCTACCAGCGATCGTGAATCGCGGCGCGGAAGTCGGCATCGTAGATCGACCGAACGGCGTCGAGGTATGCCTGAGGCAGGGGTCCGACCGTACCCGCCTTCGCGTTCGACGCTGCCTGGGCGACCGAACGGGCTCCCGGAATCACGGTCGAAACGCCGTCCTGCTGGGTGACCCACGCGATGGCGGCCTGTGCCGGGGTTAGCCCATCCGGCACGAATGCGGAAAGCTCGGTCGCCGCGCGCACTCCGGTTGCGAAATCGACACCGGAGAACGTCTCGCCAACGTCGAATGCGCTGCCGTCCCGGTTGTAGGTGCGGTGGTCGTTCTCAGCGAATTGCGTGTCTGCCGTGTACCTGCCGCTCAGCAGTCCCGACGCCAAAGGGACGCGCGCGATGATACCGACGCCAGCCTCACGCGCTGCGGGCAGCACGCGGTCGAGGGGCTTGAGCCGGAAGGCATTGAGAATGATCTGAACGGATGCCGTATTCGGTCGAGCAATCGCTGCAAGCGCCTCGTCCGTGGTCTCGACGCTCACTCCGTAGTTGGCGATGGCGCCGTCCTCGACGAGTGTGTCGAGGGCGTCGTAGACGGCATCGTTCGAGAGCACCTCCGACGGCGGGCAGTGAAGCTGGACCAGGTCGAGCCGGTCGACCCCGAGGTTCTTCCGTGAGCGGTCGGTCCACTCACGGAACCGCGCGAGGGTGAAGTTCGCCGGATCCTGGGCGTCGCGCCTGCCCATCTTTGTCGCGACGGTGACGTTCACTCCCGGGTTGGCCGCGAGGAAACGGCCGATGACGGTTTCACTCCTGCCATCGCCGTAGACATCCGCTGTGTCGAAGAAGGTGACGCCGGCGGCAACTGATGCGTCGAGCACGGCGAGGGCGTCACTCTCGGACACCTCGCCCCAGTCCGCGCCGAGCTGCCAGGTTCCAAGGCCGACGATCGAAACCGGGCGACCGGTCCTTCCAAGAATTCGTTGTTCCATGCAACAAGACTAAACGCCCGTGGCGAAACTAACGCACGCGACGGATGTCCAGAATCCCGCGAGGAGAAACGGACCGAACGGAATTCGCCGCCCCCACCGAGCATCACCGCCTGCCGGGGAGCGCATCGACAGGGCGATCACGCCGCCGATGGCCCCGCAGACGAACGCGACCAGGAGGCCGGCAGCAGCCCAGACCACCCCGAGCCCACCGAGGCAGAGCCCGAGCGCTCCCCCGAGCTTCACGTCGCCCATGCCCATCCCACCCGCGACGGACAGGAGAAGGAGGAAGATGAACGCCCCTGCCCCCGCGGCCACAGCCGGAAGGGGCCAGACTCCAGCGGCCGCTCCGTCGAGTGCGACGGCGACAAGCACGACCGGGTACACCGGCAGCACCAGCCGATTGGGCAGGCGATGCTCACTGAGGTCGATGCGAACGAGATCCGCCGTGACGATGGCGACAGCGAACATCCCCATCGCCAAAGGGCGGATGCCGATCGCGAGTACAGTCAGGACGCCAAGAGCCCCCGAGACCAGCACCCGGTCGACCCAGAAACCAGCCGAAGCGCGGCGGCTGGCATCCGTTCTGAGACTCATGGCGACAACGCTAACCGGGCTGGGATCCGCGTATTCGCGTTATCCACAGCCCGGCATCGCGCGTCGTCAGGCGAGTTCGTTGCCCTCCAGCAGTTCGGTCACGAGGGCGGCAATCGAACTCCGCTCGGAGCGGGTGAGGGTCACGTGTCCGAACAGGTCGTGTCCCTTGAGCGCTTCAATGACGGATGCCACCCCGTCGTGTCGGCCCACCCGGAGGTTGTCGCGCTGCGCGACGTCGTGGGTGAGGATCACCCGTGAGTTCTGTCCGATCCGGGAGAGCACGGTGAGGAGCACATTCCGTTCGAGGGATTGCGCCTCGTCAACGATCACGTACGCGTCGTGCAGCGACCGGCCGCGAATGTGAGTGAGGGGAAGCACCTCGAGCAGGTCCCGCTCGATGACCTCGTCGAGGACGTTCTGGGAGACAACGGATCCCAGGGTGTCAAACACCGCCTGGCCCCAGGGACTCATCTTGTCGCCCTGATCGCCCGGCAGGTAGCCGAGTTCCTGGCCGCCGACGGCGTAGAGCGGCCGGAAGACCATGATCTTCCGGTGCTGCTGCCGCTCAAGCACCGCTTCCAGACCGGCACAGAGGGCGAGAGCTGACTTCCCCGTCCCTGCTCGACCTCCCAGCGACACAATTCCGACCTCAGGGTCGAGGAGCAGATCGATCGCGAGCCGCTGCTCGGCGCTCCTGCCGTGCAGGCCGAAGACGTCCCGGTCACCCCGGACGAGCTTGAACTCGCGCTTGCCCGTGACCCGGCCGAGCGCAGAACCACGGTCGGAGTGGATGACGAGGCCCGTGTTCACCGGCAGGGCCTCAACGGATGCCGACAGCCCGATCTCGCTCTCATAGAGGTCGCTCATCTGTTCGGCCGAGATCCGGATATCTGCCATCCCGGTCCAGCCAGAGTCGACCGCCTGCTCGGCGAGATATTCCTCGGCGTTGAGCCCGATCGACGCGGCCTTCACGCGAAGCGGAAGATCCTTCGACACCACGGTCACCGCGAGGCCGTCGTTGGCCAGGTTGAGCGCGACGGCGAGAATCCGCGAGTCATTGTCGCCGAGCTGCAGACCGCTCGGCAGGACGCCCATGTTGGAGTGATTCAGTTCGACCCGAAGCGAACCGCCGTCCCCGACGGGAACCGGAAAGTCGAGCCTCTCGTGCTCCACCCGCAATTCGTCCAGGATGCGCAGCGCCTGACGAGCGAAATAACCGATCTCCGGGTCGTTTCTCTTGCCTTCGAGTTCTGAGATCACGACGACCGGAATAACGACGCAGTGCTCGGCGAACCGGAAGAACGCCTTCGGATCCGACAAAAGAACCGAGGTATCCAGCACATAGGTACGCTCGGTTTGTTCGGTTGAACTGGGTGTTTGCGCGCTGAGCTGCTCTCTTTCCTGTCGCTGTGATGGTGCTGAGTTTCGTGTCGCGGTCATAACCACTCCCAGCCGGACTGTGCAGTCCGGTTCTCTCACACGAGCAGCCACGACGGGTTCCGAGTCGAACTTATGTGGCCGTCTCGATCAGGTGCCGTACCTGATAACTGAGACGTTACGACCGAGACCGGGGCTACTCAATTGCGACACGCAGGGTTGACATTGCGGGGAGATTAACAATTACCCCAGTTGGGGTGGCTGCTCAATACGCGACGGCGGTCTGGTACGAGACCAGGGCGTCACGAAGCATTCCCAGTGTGTCTTCGGTTGTCCCCGCGTGCACCGAGAGGCGGATTCGGTTCTGACGAACGGTCGCTGTAACACCGTGATTGTGCAACGACGCGACGAGCAGGCTCACCTGGTCATCGGGCGGGTCGAGCACGACGATGCCGGCACGTTCGTTCTCCGCACGCGACGACGCGATGGCGACGCCGAATTCATCCGCAATGTCGATGACGTTTGTGACGCGGTCGGCAACGGCATCCGCTATCGCTGAAATCCCAACGGATGCCACGTGCTCAAGCGACGCGGCGAAGCGCGCCTGGGCGGTCGGGTCCGGGTTGGTGACCGAGTAAGCCTTCGCGCCGGAGGCAGGCGCAGGAACCGCATCCCACGGCAGTTCGTCACTGTCTGTGCCGGTGTACCCGCTCATCACCGGAACCAGGTGGTTGAGTGCGTTGTCGCTCAGCGCGAGGAATCCCGTGCCCCAGCCGGCTCGAGCCCATTTCTGCCCTCCGGAGACGACAACGTCTGCGACCTCAAACGGTGCATCAACAACGGTGAACCCCTGGATCGCATCGACAATCAGGAGCCGGTCGCCGATGACCTGGCGGATGCCCTCGATATCTGCGAGGTAACCGGTCCGCGAATCGACGAGGCTCACGGCGACGGCGGTGATGGCTGGAGTGAGCTGTTCCTTGATTGCGTGAGGCGTGACGCGGCCACCGTCCGTGGTGAGCCAGGTCGGGGTGAGCACGTGCATCGACTCGGCGGCACGAACCGCCGCGAAGGTGATGCTCGGGAACTCGGCGGGAGAAACCAGTACTCCACCGGTCATTCCGAACATCGTGTGCATCAGTCCCATGCTCGTGTTCGGCTGCGAGACGATGTTCGACGGCTGGAACCCGGTCAGGGCGGCGACGGCATTCCGCATCCGTTCGTCCTGGGCCTGAAAGGTCTCGAGTCCGCCGAACCGGGCGCGGGCGAGCACATCGATTGAGATGCGCTGCTCGGCCTGTACCACGCGTGCAAGAGGGCCGATCCGCGCATAGTCGAGATAACCGGGTTCCGAGTCGAAGCCGGTGAGGAAATCAGTGAGGGGCGCCATGGCGGTCCTTATCCGCCGTACCGGCGTTGACGTCGGGAATAGTCGCGAACCGCGCGCAGAAAATCGACCTCGCGCAGGTCGGGGCCGAGCGCCTCAACGAAGTAGAACTCGCTGTGCGCGCTCTGCCAGAGCATGAAGTCGCTGAGCCGCTGTTCTCCGGAGGTGCGGATCACGAGGTCCGGATCCGGCTGTCCACCCGTGTACAGGTGCTCGCCGATCAGGTCGGGGGTAAGAAGCTGTGCGAGCGTCTCGAGATTGCCACCCTTACGGTGGTGCGTTTCGACGATGCTGCGCATCGCGTCGACGATCTCGGTGCGTCCGCCGTATCCAACCGCGAGGTTGATGTGGAGGCCGTTCTTCTTCGCCGTTCTGGCTTCTGCCGCCGCGAGCGTCGCGACGAGGGGTTCGGGCAGCCCTTCGGTCGAGCCGACGTGCTTGACCCGCCAGTTCCGGTAGTGCGAGAGCTCCTCAGCGAGGTCAGCGATAATCTCGACGAGGTCGTCGAGTTCCTCGGAGGACCTGGACGTGAGGTTGTCGCTTGACAGCAAATAGAGGGTGACCACTTGCACCCCGAGATCATCACACCACTCGAGGAACTCACGCATCTTCGCGGCGCCAGCCCGGTGGCCGTGTGCAGCGGTCTCGTATCCGAGCTGCTTCGCCCAGCGCCGATTGCCGTCGATGATCATCGCCACGTGGTGTGGCAGGACCGCGCCGTTCAGCTGTCGGCGTAGCCGCTTCTGGTACAGGTTGTAAAGAAAGCCGGAACCAGGCTTCGTCCCACTCTTCGTCACACAGACACGTTAGTGCACTTTGCGCACGGGGCTTATTCGGCGGCCTTGTATCCTGAGTGCTATGTCCGACAAAGAGGCCCCGCGCCCCGACGGTGTCTCCGACACGGCGGACGCACTCCGACACCCACACACCCCGACAGACGCTGCCGTCAGCGCCGACGACCGGCGTGGCCCAGACCTGCCGAACGTCCCCATTCTTGACGCGTCGGTCCCGACACCCGAAGACGTCAAGCCGACCTGGCGCGGCTGGATTCACGCCGGGACGACGCCGCTCACGATCGTCGCGGGCATCGTGCTCGTGTCACTCGCGCAGGGAACTCCGGCAAAGCTCAGCACGGCGGTCTTCTCGCTGACGTCGCTCCTTCTGTTCGGCATCAGCGCGCTGTATCACCGGCTCAATTGGTCACCGCGAGCGCGAATTCTGCTCAAGCGCATGGACCACGCCAACATCTTCCTGCTCATCGCCGGCAGCTACACCCCGATCGCGACGCTCGCGCTCCCACCTGAAAAAGGAACCCTGCTGCTCGTCCTCGTCTGGACCGGCGCGCTCATCGGTATCGGCTTCCGCGTCTTCTGGATCCACGCGCCCCGCTGGCTGTACGTCATGCTGTACATCGCGCTCGGCTGGGCGGCCGTGATGTTCCTCGTCGACATCTTCGAGGCGAATCCGGTCACCATGACGCTCATCATCATCGGCGGACTGCTCTACACCGGAGGCGCCATCGTCTATGCGCTGAAGAAGCCGAACCCCGTCCCCGGGCATTTCGGCTTCCACGAGATCTTCCACGTCTGCACGGTTCTCGCGTTCCTCTGCCATTGGACAGGCATCATGCTTCTCGCGGTGAACCCGGTCTACAACGTGGGATAGCTCCGGGAGGAAAAACCGTGGGTCGCCGCGCTATAGCGCCACCGCCTGACCGATTTACCGCCCGAAACGACGCGGTGGCT
>JAZQRG010000400.1:0-2217 GCA_045629445.1 Mycetocola sp.
GCGACCGGGGTTACCGCATCGTGACGCATCAATTGTCGAGGAAGCTGCGCAGCTTGCGGCTGCGGCTGGGGTGCTTCAGCTTGCGCAGCGCCTTCGCCTCGATCTGGCGGATGCGCTCGCGGGTCACGTTGAACTGCTGGCCGACCTCTTCCAGCGTATGGTCGGAGTTCATGCCGATGCCGAAGCGCATCCGCAGAACGCGCTCCTCGCGCGGCGTTAGCCCGGACAGGGCCTTGCTCGCCGCATCACGAAGACCGGCATGCAGCGCGACATCGAGCGGCATCACGGCGTTCTCATCCCGGATGAAGTCGCCGAGATGGCTGTCCTCCTCGTCGCCCACCGGGGTCTCGAGGCTGATCGGCTCGCGCGCGATCTTCTGGGCCTTGACCACCTTCTCGACGGGCATGCCCATCTTCGCGGCCAGCTCGGCCGGGGTCGGGTCGCGGCCCAGCTCGTGCATCATCTGCCGCGAGGTGCGGTTCAGCTTGTTGACCGTCTCGGTCATGTGAACCGGGACGCGGATGGTCCGCGCCTGGTCCGCGATGGCGCGGGTGACGGACTGCCGGATCCACCAGGTGGCATAGGTCGAGAACTTGAAGCCGCGGCGGTACTCGAACTTATCCACCGCCTTCATCAGGCCGATATTGCCCTCCTGGATCAGGTCCAGGAACTGCAGGCCGCGGTTCGTGTACTTCTTGGCGATGGAGATCACGAGGCGGAGATTGGCCTCGATCATCTCCTTCTTCGCCTGGGTCATGTCCCGCTCGCCGCGTGACACGGTGGCATAGACGCGCTTGTACTCGCCCACCGGCAGGCCGGTCAGGGCGGCGACCTTGCCGATCTCGGCGCGGATGTTCTCGGCATCCTCGCGGCTGTTCGCCACGAAAGCCTGCCAGCCCTTGCCCTTCAGCTTGCCGATGCGGTCGAACCAGGCCGGGTCCATCTCGGCGCCCTGCCATTGCTCCAGGAACTCGGCGCGCTTGACCTTGTGCGCCTCGGCCAGCCGCAGCACCTGGCCCTCAAGGCCGACCAGGCGGCGGTACAGACCCTTGATCTGGTCGACCAGCTCCTCGATCCGGTTGTTGTGCAGATGGACCTTCTGCACCAGCGCCACGATCTCCTGGCGCTGCTTCTCGTAGGTTTTCTGGGACTTGCCAGCCAGCTCGCCGCCGGAGGTATAGGCCTCCATGCGCTTGTTCGACATCTTCTCGAGCTTGGCGTAGCCAGCCTCGATCGCCTCGAAGGCGGCCAGGGCCTCCGGCTTCAGCTTTTCCTCGAGCGCGGAAAGGGACAGGCCGACCCCCTCCCCCTCCTCGCCTTCCTCGAACTCCTCGGCCTCCGGCGGCGGCCCCTCGGGCATGCCGACGCTGTTGGTGGCCTCGAGATCGATGACGTCGCGCAGAAGGAGCTTCCCGGACACCACGGCCTCGTGCCAGCCGATGATGGCGCGGAAGGTGAGCGGGCTCTCGCAGAGCCCGCCGATCATCATGTCGCGGCCGGCCTCGATGCGCTTGGCGATGGCGATCTCGCCCTCGCGCGAGAGCAGCTCCACGCTGCCCATCTCGCGGAGATACATGCGGACGGGGTCGTCGGTGCGGCCCAGATTCGCCTCGTCGACGTTGCCGCCGGACTCCTCGTCCTCGGGCTTCTCCTTGCCCTCTTCGTCGTCTTCCTCGCCCTCGGCCTTGGCGGGGGCCTTCTTCTCGGCGTCCTCGTCGGCGCTTTCCTCGGCCTCGACGAGGTTGATGCCCATCTCGGAGAGAAGGGCCATGGTGTCCTCGATCTGCTCCGAGGTGACCTGTTCCTGGGGAAGGGCGGCGTTCAGCTCATCATAGGTGATGTAGCCACGCTCCTTGCCCTTCGCGAGCATCTTCTTGACGGAGGCGAGCAGGCTGTCGAGCAGCGCTCCCTCCACCGCGTCGTCCCGGTGTTCCGCCGTCTCCGTGCCGTTCGCCGCCTTCGCCGCCATGCTCTTCTCCCGCCACGGATGGACCCCGGAGGCCCGCCGGACCAAGGGTCCGCGACCGCCGCCGAAAGTCAATGAAGCCTCTACCCTATGGGTTGGCACCTTCGACGCCGTCCTCCAGACCCGTCTCGCCGCGGCGAAGCGCGGAAAGGGCCTGGCTGAGCCGGATCACGCGCGCCTGCGCCGTGGCGTCGTTCGCCGCCACCAGATCGCGCCCCGCTGCCACCAGGTCCTCGACCAGCGCGCCCTCG
>JAZQRG010000401.1:0-3901 GCA_045629445.1 Mycetocola sp.
GCCGCTGTCGACCCCTTCGGCGCCGACGCGTGCCCCTGCCGCTCCCTCGACGGCATTGACGCCATCGGCACCGACCTTCGGCGCCACCTCTCCGTCGGACGGCCCCGGGGTCGGCCCCTCCGGTAGCGGCACGCCATCAGACGCTCGTGGCTTGGTCGTATCGGATGCCGGTGCAACGGCATCCGCGGGGCTGTCAGGTGGATCGTGATGCTCATCGCCGGGAGGTCCGACGGCTCTGTCGTTGTTTTCCATACCACAATTCAACACCCAACCACCGACATAGGTTCGGTTCAAGCTTCCCGACGCTCACCGTATATACGAATATCTATTCGAAGCTGTATTACTGGGGCGGTCATGGGGATGCGGCTACCCGCGTCCTGTGAAACGACAGCTGGATCGGGACGGAGTTCCACGCGCTCTCGCATTGATTTCACGATGTTCTCATGGCCTGCGCTCCCGGTATGAACGTCAAGTGCACGGCGTGATCACGCTCTCATCGGCGACGTTTGGCAAATCTTGCGGAAACCTTGTGGGTTTGTCGAAGAACTGTCGGAACCTTGCGGATGTGTCTGGGTTTTTCTTGATCGAGGACGGGAAATATCAATCTTGTTGGAAGCGAAAGCGGAAAACGCCCACAGACTCCGGTAGCTCCTCCGCTGCCAGGCCCAAAGAAAGAAGCACACCATGAAGAAGTTCAACCTGAAAAAGACGACCACCGCCGCTATCGCCGCAACCGTCGGCGCAGTCCTCCTCCTCGGCGGAGCGGGAACGCTGGCTTACTGGTCCGACAACGCCGAGAGCTCGGCCCAGGTCATCTCGTCCGGAACGCTCGACGTATCGCCGACGACCGGCAACGTCTGGAACTACATGAACGGAACCACAGTGACGGCCAATGTCGTCGACCAGATCGTCCCGGGTGACAAGGTTCAGACAACCATTCAGGTTCCCGTGAAACTGGTCGGCAAGAACCTGAAGGCCACGCTCGAGGTGACCCGGACCACCGTCGCAGCTGCGACTCTCTCCGGTGCCGTCGTCACCACTAAGGTCGGCACCACGGCGGAGAGCACTGCTGCCGCCGTGGTCAGCCAGACCCTCACCACCTCTCCGACGGCGCCGACGACAGTTCCCGTCGTCGTGACAGTTGAATTCCCCAACACGATCGCGGGCAAGACGGACATGACGAACCCTGACGCTACGGTTTCGGCGAAGTCGCTCCAGTTCTCGCTCGCATATGTTCTGACGCAGATCGCGTAAACAGCTTCACCTGCAGCGGAGGCGGGATCAGCCCCGAAGCTGATCCCACGGGCCCTGTCGTGTATTCGACATGACAGGGCCCATTTTTCCGCCAGAAACACCCGCTTCACCCGCTACACCTTCACCCCAAAACCTCGCGACCGCACGAAAGGAGCCACCATGAAGAAGTCAGTCCGCACTCTCATCGGAGCTTCCGTCGCAGCGGTCCTCGGCTCCACCCTGCTCCTCGGTGGCGCCGGCACCCTCGCTTTCTGGTCTGACACAACATCGAGCGCAGCTCAGGCAATCCAGTCCGGTCAGCTCGACCTTGGCACCATCGGTGTCACCGACATCGACGCGAAGATCGAACAGCGCGTCGACGGCAAGATCGGTCCGCGCACGCAGTACACCGGGGGCCCGGTCGTTCCGGGCGATGTCATCATCGCCACCATTAATGTCCCCGTCACCCTCGTCGGCGACAACATGAAGGCCAAGTTCACGATCAGCCCGACTGACCTGGCGGTTGCAAGCAGCGACGCAACCGTCAAGGCAAAGAACATCGCGATGGCAAACGCGCTATCAATGTCGGTTGTCCGAATCGGAGCGGCCACCGCTCCGCTCCCAATGACCGCTGAACCGGCTGGTGGACAATCAACCACACTGACGCCAGCGGTGCTCGGCACCGCCAAGACCATCCCCGTCGTCCTCGAGATCACATTCCCCTGGGGCACCCCGGGTCAGTACAACGACACGATGGGTGGACAGGTCGCACTGTCCGCCGCATACTCCCTGACTCAGGTAGCGAAATAGCGTGGCAAAGCACCACACGGCCTCGCCCCGCAACCACAAGAAGCCGCTCATTGGAGCGGCACTTGCATTGGTGGCAGCCGCAGCCCTCATCGGCGGTCCCGTCACGTCAGCTTCGCTCAACGACACCACGTCAAACACTTTCTCCGACGCCCTCGGGGGTGGCCTCGCTGTTGAGGTCCTCACCTCCCCCTGGGAGACGGTCGCCATCTCGGGCCAGCCCGCCAATCTCACACCTCGAGGCTCGGGAGGAATCATCCCCGGCGTCCGCGGCCAGAAGATCACCTTCACTGCCCGCAATTCCGCAACATCGGTTACACCGGCACAGCTCACCGGCACGATCACCGCATTAAAAGACCCGACCCTACAGGCTCTCGAGGCTGCCGGACTCCAGTATGCGATCGTCGCCAGCGTCGGATGCACAGCGGATGCTGTCGCCACCGTCGGTGACAAGGTCCAGGCAACAATCACAAGCGCTGCGGCTCTCGCAAAGGGCGAAGCGTGCACATTCACGATGACTCTCTCAATCCCATGCACGGGCACCTCATGTGAGTCAGCAGCGTGGAATCTCAAGGGCATCCGCTTGACCAGCCTGCCGGCGTTCACTGTTGACGCAACTCTGACTCAGATGGCGAGGCCATCGTGATCCGCCGCAGCACCGGCAGGACAAAGCCGCATGCAATTGGCGCTTTGGCGGTCGTCGTCGCACTTCTCGCGGTAGGACTTCCGGCCTCGTTGACCGGTGCAAATCTCACGAACGCCAAGTCAACGACCTCCACGGTGACGACGGCAGGTGACTGGTGCGCAGTTCCGCCGACGGCCAGCAGGAAAAACATCTACCGGCTCAACGACTTCACGGCGATCGATGCCCCGGAGACGGCAACCACATCGACCCGTGTACGGATGCTGGTTCTCCCGGTCGCCAATGTGGCCGATTATGCGCCTGTAGGCGGCAAGGGCTCGGTCCCCTCCGCCCAGACGGGACAATTGGGGGTGCGCCTCTGGAGCTGCAGCGATCCGTCTCGAACGAACGCGGCGACGATCAAAGCAACGGCATGGCGGGGGTCTTACGTTCCCGCCAATCTGAACTGGACCACGTCACCAACGGATGCCGGCTCGCTCGCCGGCGCGAGACTGAACGCCAGCGGTGCGCTCACTTCCGGTGCGACGAAGAGCTCGACACGTGCGGGAAACGAACTCCGGGACCTCCACCGAGGCAAGAACACGCAAGCAGGCACCACCGCTGCGGGTACCAACGAGGTGACGATGCGGTACAGCTGGATTCTCACCAACGGACGTAACGAGCTGGCCGCAAACCACCAGAAGGCACCCGTCTGCACGACGATGGCCTGCGCTGTGACTCCCGCCACAGGCGGCGACGGTTCACTCTTCGCGGACTCCTTCTCGCATGACGAGTCAGCTTCTCTCTCGGGTGCCGTCCTCGGGAATTCGACCACATATCTGGCGAACAAGTACTACGCGACTGGCGGCTCATGGCCGTCGACGACGAAAGATCAGCTCCAATGCAGCTATCGCGATTGGTTCGGTTTCGGTCAGTGGTCAGGCTGGGCGGACACGTCCGCTAGCCTTTGCCCCGAATCGAACTTCTTCCGTGAATACCGGTCTCAGACGATTCAGAAGACCGGCAACTCCGAAACGGCCGTCGTAACACCGACCATCCTCGAGACCTCGACGGCATCAACGGATGCGGTTTTGCAGGATAAAACGGGATCCGTCGTTCAGTACGTCGTGATCGAGTGGTGGGGCGGCGTTGCATCAACAACGAACGGCACGATGCCCACCGACCTCGAGATCGAGGTGTTCGTCAATTGATACGAACCATCCTCAGAATCTTCGCCGC
>JAZQRG010000402.1:0-2043 GCA_045629445.1 Mycetocola sp.
GTCGGCCTTGCGCCAGATCGCCCATACCGGGTGAGCCACGGTTTTGACTGGGCCCCTATGGTCAAAGAGATCTGAGCGTGGGTCAGCGCGATTCGCCAGACTCGCCGGACCCGCGCCAATCTCGCAGACGTCATGGAGCAAATCATGAACACGATCGACACCGACGCTAATCGGATCATCCAGGCGTACCTGTATGGATTCCCTTTGGTTTTCAACCTCGACCAGGTGACCAGGTACGTCACCGAGGGGGTCGGCGCTAATCCGGCCGCGCCGTTCAACACTTTCAGCCATGCCCGAGCATTGGCTGGCCCGAAGGACACGTTCGTGACCATCAACAACGACACCGTCTACTCGATGGCGCAACTCGACCTGAGCGTTGGTCCGGTCTCTCTCCACGTGCCGGATACCGACGGGCGCTATTACGTCTTGCAATTCGTCGACGCCTGGACGAACAATTTCGCCTATGTCGGGCATCGCGCGACCGGTACGGCCGAGGGTGATTTCCTGCTCGTCCCACCAGCTTGGGACGGGGAAACACCGGCAGGCGTGACGGTCATCCGCTTCCCGACTCTCGTCGCCTCCATCGTCGGCCGCTGGGCCGTCGCTACTGAGGAAGACCTGGCCGTCGTGCACGCACTCCAGGACGCCACCGTTCTCTCGCCTCTCGATCCGACGACTCGACCGGCCGGTCTCGCCGAACCGGACGCAGCTGTGCCCAACGACCTCCTCTTCTTCGAGAAGCTGCGCATCTGGTCGCAGCAGTTTCCGCCGGCTGATCGGGACAAGCCCCTTCAGGAAAGCCTCGCACCGTTGGGCCTCGGGGCACAGGGCCAGCACAGCCCGTTCGCGAACCTGCCCGACGCCACCGCCGCTGCGCTTCGAGACGGACTGGAGCAAGCCAAGGCAGCGTTACACACGGTGCTCATGTCCGGCTCTTCCCCGGAGGTGAATGGCTGGAAATTGGTGTTCCACGCGTTCGACTACAACCTCGACTTTTTCGAGATCGGAGCCATCGATGACGAAAAGTACAAGATCGCGGACCCGAAGTTACGCATTGCCGAGCGTGCCGCAGCTGCCATGGGCGGGCTCTGGGGCAACCATCCCTACGAAGCCGCATACATCATGACTTTCGTTGATGACCTCGGTGAACAGCTCACCGGGTCGCGCAGCTACACGGTGCGGTTGCATCCAACACCGCCCGTGAAGGCGTTCTGGTCATTGACGATGTACTCGGTGCCGGACTACTACCTCGTCGACAACCCCATCAACCGATACTCCATCGGCGATCGAACGCAGGGTGTCATCCTCGACGATGACGGTGCGCTGACAATAACGATCAGCCACACGCAGCCCGCTGAACCCAAGGCCGCGGCGAACTGGTTACCCAGCCCCGCTGGCGACTTCCGGCCCGTTATGCGCATGTACGAACCCGACGAATCCATCCTTGACCAGAGCTACGTGTTCCCCCCGATTATCCGTACACGCGACTGATCGTCGAGATCCGTGATCGGCCGGCGCGATATCGGTCTTCACCGAGCGGATGCCATCGCCGCTCCGAGAGTCGTCACACCGAATCGCCAGGCGCGCTCGATATCTCCCCCAAGGTTGAAGCTCCCATTGAGCTCCATGCTGACAAAGCCTGCGGCCCAGGCGGTCAGGGTTCGTGCCGCTTCCAGCGCGTTGTCCTCACCGGCGAGAGCTCCCGCCAAATCGAGGATCGGTTTGCTCGCAGCGGCCCCAAATTCAGGCCGAGCAACCGGGACTCCCGCTCCGGGCGACATGATCAGCTGGAAGGCAGCGGGATGCGCGTGGCCGAACGCGCGGAACCTGTCTGCCAGTTCTTCGAGTCCCGGAGCGGATTTCAGCTGATCGGCAACATCGCTCAAGCTGGCCTCAGCCACAAGCTGGATCAGCTCATCGCGGCTCCCCACTCGCTTGTACAGAGAGGGGGCTCGAACCCCAACACGGTGAGCGACGGCCTGCATCGTGAGGCCACCCAACCCGTCTTCTTCGAGAAGATCACGCGCGGCCGACACGATGGCG
>JAZQRG010000403.1:0-12227 GCA_045629445.1 Mycetocola sp.
GTCACCACACATCACAACCGCCACTGGCGCGGTTCCCTGACGCCGTGTTCACCGATGAGCGGAACGAAGGTAACACCACCGAAGCTCTCCGTGCGGAGTGACCCGTCGGGGTTTCTCGTTGCGCGGGTGAGAACCTGGCCGAACCCCATCTCGCCGACGGGCATCATGATGCGGCCGCCGTCGGTGAGCTGCTCGACCCACGGTTGCGGTATCCGTGGACCCGCCGCTGCAGCGACGATCGCATCATATGGAGCCTGGGCGGGGTAACCGAGGGTGCCGTCTCCGACCACCACGCTGACGTTGTCGTATCCAAGCTTCCGCAGCACGGCTCCCGCGGTGGTCGCGAGTCCCTCGTGCCGTTCGATCGACACCACCCTTCCGACCAGCTCGGCTGCGACGGCGGCCGCATAACCCGACCCCGTCCCGACGTCAAGGAGGACGTCGTCGGGGCGAAGGAGCGCGGCTTCGAGGGTGAGCGCGACGATATACGGCTGTGAGATGGTCTGACCGTCGTCGATGGGCAGCGGGTGGTCATCGTAGGCGTTCGGTCGCGCCCATGGACGGACAAACTCCTCACGGGGCACGCGGCGCATGGCATCGAGCACCCGTTCGTCCCGGATGCCACGTGCCTCGATATGCTCGGCGACCATGCGCTCACGGCGCGAGCGGAACTCGTCCATGGTCTCATTGTGCACCGGTGCCCAGCTTCATGTCAGTGGGTCATCGTAGACTCGAGTGGTGTCGATATCGAAGGTAAATTCAACGTCAAAACTCAGTGTGCGCGGCGCGCGCGTACACAACCTGCGCAATGTGGATCTGGATATCCCACGCGACTCTCTCGTCGTGTTCACGGGGCTTTCCGGGTCGGGTAAATCGTCGCTCGCGTTCGACACTATTTTTGCCGAAGGGCAGCGTCGGTACGTCGAGTCGCTCTCCGCGTATGCACGCCAGTTCCTCGGACAGGTCGACCGGCCGGATGTCGATTTCATCGAGGGGCTCAGCCCGGCGGTATCGATCGACCAGAAGTCAACGAACCGCAACCCGCGCTCGACCGTCGGAACAATCACCGAGGTCTACGACTACATGCGCCTGCTCTGGGCACGTGTCGGCGTTCCCCACTGCCCCGAGTGCGGTGAGCCGATTCAGCGTCAGACGGTCCAGCAGATCGCCGACCAGCTCATGGAGCTCGAGCCAGGCACCAGGTACATGGTGATGAGCCCGGTGGTCTCGCAGAAGAAGGGCGAGTTCGTCGATCTCTTCAAGGAACTCGCGAGCAGCGGATACGCTCGCGCCGTCGTCGACGGCGAGCAGATCCAGCTGTCTGAGCCACCGACGCTGAAGAAGTCATACAAACACGATATTTCGGTCGTCGTCGACCGTCTTGTTGCCGGCCCCGATGCTCTCAGCAGGCTGACCGACTCGCTCGAGACCGCTCTTCGCCTCACCGACGGACTTGTCGAAATCAAGCTCGTCGATGAAGAAGGTCCTGATTCGGTCCGGTCATACAGCGAGAAGCTGTCCTGCCCGAACAACCACCCGCTCCAGCTCACCGAAATCGAGCCACGGACATTCAGCTTCAACGCACCGTTCGGCGCATGCCCCGAGTGCTCGGGCCTCGGCACGAGAATGTCGGTCGATGCTGACCTGCTCATCGGCGATCCCAGCCTGAGCATCGACGAGGGCGTTGTCATCCCCTGGACCACACAGGGCAAGGGGCTGTACCAGTACTACGAAAAACTCCTCGACGGGCTGGCCCGTGACCTCGATTTCTCACTCAGCACCCCGTGGCAAGACCTCCCCAAGAAGGTTCAGGAAGCCGTCCTTCGTGGCGAGAACTTCAAGGTCAAGGTCAAGTGGAAGAACCGTTACGGCCGCGAGGTCAGCTACACCTCCGGCTTCGAGGGCGTCATGCCGTACATCGAACGGCAGTATGCCCAGGCCGAGACCGACGTGCAGCGTGCCCGCTGGGGAGAGTACCTGCGTGAGATTCCGTGCCCGGTCTGTAACGGCCGCCGCCTCAAGCCTGAGGTCCTCTCCGTCCTGATCCACGGCACAAACATCGCCGAGGTTGCTGAACTGAGCCTCACCGATGCCCGTGCGTTCATGGACCAGATGGAACTGACAGCTCGGGAGTCGACAATCGCGGCCCAGGTGCTGCGTGAGATCAAACTGCGCCTCGACTTCCTCATCCAGGTCGGCCTCAACTACCTCAACCTGTCCCGCACCGCCGGATCGCTCTCGGGCGGCGAGGCCCAGCGAATCCGCCTGGCCACACAGATCGGCTCCGGTCTCACCGGGGTCCTGTATGTCCTCGACGAGCCCAGCATCGGCCTCCACCAGCGCGACAACCGCCGACTGATTGAAACGCTCGTCACGCTCCGCGACCTCGGTAACACGCTCATCGTCGTCGAACACGACGAAGACACCATTCGCACCGCAGACTGGGTTGTCGACATCGGACCGGGAGCCGGCGTCAACGGCGGTCGGGTCGTCCACTCCGGGTCGTACGACGACCTGCTCACCAATCCCGAGTCGCTGACGGGCGATTACCTCGCCGGGCGGCGAGAGATTCCGATCCCAGAGACCCGTCGACCGGTCGACCCCGACCGTCTGATCTCGGTCATCGGCGCTGAAGCCAACAACCTCCGCAAAGTGAACGTCGATTTCCCCCTCGGTACATTCACGGCCGTCACCGGCGTGAGCGGCTCTGGAAAGTCATCGCTCGTCAACGACATCCTGTACCGCGTTCTGGCCAACAAGCTCAACGGCGCCCGCAAAGTGCCAGGCAAACACACCAGGGTCACCGGACTCGACCAGCTCGATAAGGTCATCCACGTCGACCAGGCACCGATCGGCCGAACGCCGCGATCCAACCCGGCGACATACACCGGTGTCTTCGACCGCATCCGCACCCTCTTCTCGGAGACGACGGAGGCCAAGGCGCGCGGTTACCTGCCGGGGCGGTTCAGCTTCAACGTCAAGGGCGGACGCTGCGAGGCGTGCTCGGGTGACGGAACCATCAAGATCGAGATGAACTTCCTGCCCGATGTCTACGTCGCATGCGAGGTCTGTGGGGGAGCGCGGTACAACCGCGAAACCCTCTCGGTGCACTACAAGGGCAAGAACATCGCTGAGGTTCTCGACATGCCGATCGCCGAGGCGGCTGACTTCTTCGAGGCCATCACCTCGATTCACCGCTTCCTCAAGACGCTTGTCGAAGTCGGCCTCGGTTACGTTCGCCTCGGCCAGAGCGCGACGACACTCTCGGGCGGCGAGGCGCAGCGCGTCAAGCTCGCAACAGAGCTGCAGAAGCGCACGAACGGTCGAAGCGTCTACGTGCTCGACGAACCGACAACCGGACTTCACTTTGAGGATGTACGCAAGCTGCTCCTCGTGCTCAACAGCCTCGTCGACAAGGGCAACACGGTGATCGTGATCGAGCACAACCTCGACGTGATCAAGTCAGCGGACTGGATCATCGACATCGGACCTGAGGGCGGTGCCGGCGGCGGCCGGGTGCTCGCAACCGGCACACCGGAGAAGATCGCGAAGGTGAAGAAGAGCCACACCGGGTTCTACCTCAACGAGGTACTCGAAGCCGAGCAGGTTCAGGCCCGTAAGGCAGGATAGGTGGCACCACCACTGAGCTACCGGCCGAAGCCGGGCGAGATTCCGACGAGCCCCGGCGTCTACCGGTTCCGCGATGAGTCGTCGAGGGTGCTCTACGTCGGGAAGGCGAAGAACCTTCGCGCGCGGCTGAGTAATTACTTCGCTCCACTCCAGACGTTGCACGAGCGCACCCGGCGGATGGTGACGACAGCATCGAGCGTCGAGTGGACTGTTGTCGGGAGCGACATTGAAGCACTGCAGCTGGAGTACACCTGGATCAAGGAGTTCGACCCGCCGTTCAACGTCAAGTTCCGCGATGACAAGACCTACCCGTACATGGCCATCACCCTGGCCGATGAGGCTCCACGCGTCCTCGTAACCCGCAATCCCCGCATTAAGGGAGCGAAATACTTCGGCCCGTACCCGAAGATCTGGGCGGTGCACGACACCATCGACCTGATGATCAAGGCGTTCCCGATCAGGACGTGCTCAGACTCGAGCTACAAACGTGCGATGCAGTCAGGCAAGCCGTGCTTCCCCGGTCAGATCGGACGCTGCGGGGGACCGTGTTCCGGCAAGGTGACCCTCGAAGAGCACCGGGCGATGGTTCACGACTTCATCAGCTTCATGGGCGGTCATGATCGTCGTTTCGTGACGGATGCCACCAAGAAGATGAAAGACGCGGCCGCCAGACAGGACTACGAGAGCGCCGCACGCTACCGTGACCGACTGCAGGCGCTTGAGGCGGTGCTCGAGAAGAGCGCCGTGGTGCTGAAGGACTCCGTGGATGCTGACCTCTTCGGTGTCGTGCACGACGAGCTCTCCGCAGCGGTCCAGCAATTCATCGTCCGAGGCGGTCGAGTCCGAGGAGTACGGTCGTGGACCGTCGACAAAGAACTCGACCTGTCGACGGCTGAACTCGTCGACAGCATCCTGCAGCGCGCATACGACGGCGATGCCACTGAGGTCCCGAAGGAAGTCCTCGTTCCCGAACTTCCGGAAGACGCCGAGGAACTCGAGACCTGGCTCTCCGGTATCCGCGGGAAGGGACGCGTCAGGCTCAAGACCGCCCAGCGAGGCGAGAAAGCCGCGCTGATGCAGACGGCAAACCTCAACGCGAAAAACGCGCTCCAGCTCTATAAAATGCGCAGGACCGCCGACTTCGTTGCGCGTTCCCAGGCACTCACCGATATCCAGGAAGCGATCGGCATGGAGCAGGCACCGCTGCGTATCGAGTGCTTCGACGTGTCTCACCTCTCTGGAACGAACATCGTTGCGTCCATGGTTGTCTTCGAGGACGGACTCGCTCGAAAAGACCACTACCGCCGGTTCAGCATTGCCGAATCGACGGACGACACTGACTCGATCTACCAGGTGCTCAGCCGTCGCCTCGCCTACCTGACGGAACCGGAAACCGTAGCGCAAGAGCCTGACCCGACATCGGATGGAGTTGTCGCTGAGGAGGCGAAACGCAAGAAGTTCTCCTACCCGCCGCAACTGCTCATCGTCGACGGTGGTCAGCCACAGGTGCAGGCCGCCCAGCGTGCCCTGCAGGAGTCGGGCCGGACAGACATCCAGCTGGTCGGGATGGCGAAGCGGCTGGAAGAAATCTGGCTTCCAGACAACGATTACCCGGTAATCCTGCCACGCAACTCGGAGGCGCTCTTCCTGCTGCAACGGGTGCGGGACGAAGCGCACAGGTTCGCCATCACCTACCAGCGAACGAAACGGAAGCGTGACATCACGAGTGTCCTCACCGAGATCCCTGGACTCGGTCCTGCCCGCGTGAAGGCGTTGCTGACACACTTCGGCTCGGTTGCCGCCATGCGCCAGGCAAGTCCGGACGCCATCGCGGGTGTCAAAGGGGTCGGGCCTGCCCTCGCGCAGGCGATCGCTGATGCCCTTCACAATCGCCAGGGTGCCAACAGTCGGTAGGCTAGGAGTCCAGCCCGCGGCAATGCTCGGGCCAAGCGGAGAGTGAACAGTGCCTGACCAAGAGATTCCGAACCAGGAAGTCCTGATCGTCACGGGGATGTCGGGCGCAGGGCGCTCAACAGTCGCCAACGCGCTTGAAGACCTCGACTGGTATGTCGTCGACAACCTTCCGCCCCAGATGCTGCGTCCGCTCGTTGACCTTGCCGGGCGTGCTGAAGGCGCCCTTCCACGGATCGCGGCGGTCGTCGACGTCCGCGGCAGGGATTTCTTCACTGACCTTCAGCAGATGATCCAGTCGCTCCGCGATGGCACCAAACTGCGGGTCCTGTTTCTCGACGCCACTGACTCGGCACTTGTTCGCCGCTTCGATGCCGTTCGCAGGCCGCATCCGCTTCAGGGTGGTGGAACGATTCTCGATGGAATCGCGACAGAGCGCGCCAGGCTCGCCACCATCCGTGAGTCCAGCGATATCGTCATCGACACCTCGGATTTGAACGTCCACCAGCTCGCGAACAGCGTCGCAGACCTCTTTGCCGCCGAGGGGACGCCAGGCGTCAAGCTCACCATTATGAGTTTCGGGTTTAAATACGGGGCACCGTTCGACGCCGACATGATCGCAGACGCCCGTTTCCTGCCCAATCCGTTTTGGGTTCCGGAGTTGCGGGCGCATACTGGACTCGACCCCGAAGTCAGCGAGTATGTTCTCGGCCAGCCAGGCGCGTCGGAATTCACCGAGGCGTATGCCCAGGCTCTCGCCCCCGTCCTGAGCGGTTACCAGCGCGAAAGCAAGCGGTTCGCCACCTTCGCCATTGGCTGCACCGGCGGGAAACATCGCTCCGTCGCGATCGCGAATGTCCTCGCCGACAAGCTGAGAAAGCTTCCAGGGGTCGCCGTGAACGTGAAACACCGCGACCTCGGCAAAGAATAGATAATCGCGTCGGCGACTCAGATCGTCCGCGCAGAATAACACCGACAAACATTGAATGAGATAGGACCCCCGCTTGGCACTGACTGCTGAGGTCAAAGAAGAACTGGCCGACATCGTTGAAGAGAAGACGACGGTTCGCGCAGCCGAGCTCACGTCCACCCTGCGTTTCAGCGGTGGACTTCACCTGATTTCCAGCCGCATCGCGATCGAGAGCGAGCTTGATACGCCGCATCTCGCACGGCGCGTCCGCAAGGCACTCGCCGAACTCTACGGAGTGCGGAGCGAGGTCACGACCGTGAGCCCGTCGACGTCACGACGCGGCGAGTACTACCTCGTCCGCGTTGTCGACGGGGGAGAGGCCCTTGCACGCCAGACAGGGCTGCTCGACGCGCGTCGCCGCCCCATCCGCGGCCTGCCCAACCGGCTGACAACCGGATCGCGGGCGGAACTGGCTGCTGTATGGCGGGGCGCGTTCCTCGCCGCCGGATCCCTGACCGATCCCGGTCGGTCCGCGGCACTTGAGATCACCTGCCCAGGCAACGAAAGCGCCATGGCGCTCGTCGGCGCTGCAGGGCGTCTCGGAGTCCAGGCCAAGGCACGCGAGGTCCGCGGCGTCCACCGGGTTGTCATCCGCGACGGCGAAGCCATCAGCCAGATGCTCGTCCTCATGGGCGCACACGGCACGGTCAAGGCATGGGAGGAACTCCGCCAGAGGCGCGAGGTCCGAGCAACCGCCAATCGACTCGTCAACTTCGATGACGCCAACCTGCGCCGCTCAGCTCAAGCCGCTGTCGCGGCCTGCGCGCGCGTCGAACGAGCCATGGAGATCCTCGCCGACGACATCCCGGAGCACCTTCGCTACGCTGGCGAGCTCCGGCTCAGCCACCGCGAAGCCAGTCTCGACGAGCTGGGGCATTACGCTGACCCGCCCATGACGAAAGACGCCATCGCCGGTCGCATCCGCCGGCTTCTTGCCATGGCCGACAAACGGGCAGCCGACCTCGGCCTCCCAGGAACCGACGCGAACCTCCCGCCGGATTATGACGAGGTCTAGGCGTTCGACAGGTCACGTGTCTAACCGACCTGACTAGACTGAGTAGGTCGCCCGGACTGAATCCAGGCGCACTGGCGACACACAAAGAGGAGAATAATAAATGGCTGAATACACCCTCCCTGACCTCGCATACGACTACTCGGCCCTCGAGCCGAGCATTTCGGGCGCCATCATGGAGCTCCACCACTCGAAGCACCACCAGACCTACGTCACAGGTGCGAACACGGCGCTCGCCCAGCTCGCTGAGGCCCGCGACTCAGACAACCTCGCTAACGTCAACAAGCTCGAGAAGGACCTCGCCTTCAACCTCGGCGGTCACGTCAACCACTCGATCTTCTGGACCAACATGTCCCCGAACGGTGGCGACAAGCCCACCGGCGAACTCGCGGCCGCCATCGACGAATTCTTCGGCTCGTTCGACAAGTTCCGCGCCCACTTCACGGCTGCAGCACTCGGCGTGCAGGGGTCAGGCTGGTCCGTCCTCGCCTGGGACTCGATTGGCCAGAAGCTCATCGTCCAGCAGTTCTTTGACCAGCAGTCCAACTTCGCCGCAGGCACCATTCCCGTGCTGATGCTCGATGTCTGGGAGCACGCGTACTACCTCGACTACAAGAACGTTCGCGCCGACTACGTCAAGGCCTTCTGGAACATCACCAACTGGGAGAACGTCGAGAAGCGCTTCGTCGCCGCCCGCGAGCAGACCAAGGGCCTGCTGCTTCTTTCGTAACCCCGTCTGCGCCACAGGCCCAAACTACGCCCGGTGGCGCCCCAGACCAGTTCGACAACGTTCCATACGCACAAACCAGACGCGCTCAGGCGCTCAAGAAACAGGAGAGATCCGTGTCCGTAAAAATCGGTATTAACGGGTTCGGCCGCATCGGCCGCAACTACTTCCGCGCAGCACTTGCCAAGGGCAGCGACCTTGAGATCGTTGCTGTCAACGACCTCACTGACAACAAGACACTTGCCCACCTGCTGAAGTACGACTCCATCACCGGCCGTCTCGATGCGACCGTGGAGTTCGACGAAGAGAAGATCGTCGTCAACGGCAAGGAAATCAAGGTTTACTCGGAGCGCGACCCCGCGAACCTCCCGTGGGGTGAGCTCGGTGTCGACATCGTCATCGAATCGACCGGTTTCTTCACCAACGCTGCCGACGCTCGGAAGCACATTGAAGCTGGCGCCAAAAAGGTTCTCATCTCGGCTCCTGCCAAGGGTGAAGACGCAACCTTCGTCATGGGTGTGAACGAGGACCTGTACGACCCCGCCAACCACCACATCATCTCCAACGCGTCCTGCACCACGAACTGCCTCGCGCCGCTCGCCAAGGTGTTCAACGACGAGTTCGGCATCGAACGCGGTCTCATGACCACCGTTCACGCATACACCGCAGACCAGAACCTCCAGGACGGCCCGCACAGCGACCTCCGTCGCGCCCGTGCCGCCGCCGTGAACATCGTTCCGACGTCGACCGGTGCTGCCAAGGCAATTGGCCTGGTTCTGCCCGAGCTCAAGGGCAAGCTCGATGGCTTCGCTCTCCGCGTTCCGGTACCCACCGGTTCCATCACCGACCTCACCGTCGAGTCCTCTCGCCCGGTCACGGTCGAAGAGGTCAAGGCTGCGTACAAGGCTGCGGCAGAGGGCCCGCTCAAGGGCATCCTGCTCTACACCGAAGACGAGATCGTCTCGAGTGACATCGTCACCGACCCGCACTCCTCGATCTTCGACGCCGGTCTCCTCCGGGTCATGGGCAACCAGGTGAAGCTCGTCAGCTGGTACGACAACGAGTGGGGCTACTCCAACCGTCTCGTTGACCTCACTGAGTACGTCGCCGATCGTCTCTAGAGACCCGGAGCCAGCCGTGTCGCTTCGCACTCTCGAAACGCTGGGCTCGCTCGCAGGCAAGCGCGTCGTCGTCCGGTGTGACCTCAATGTTCCTCTCAAGGACGGGGTCATCACCGACGACGGGCGCGTGCGTGCGTCGCTTCCCACTCTCAACGCGCTCCTCAACCAGGGAGCGCGCGTTATTGTCGTGTCCCACCTGGGCCGTCCAGACGGCGCACCCGATGCCAAATACAGCCTCGCTCCCGTAGCCGAGCGCCTCTCCGAACTTTTGGGAAAGGCGGTCGCATTCGCCGCTGACACCGTCGGCGATGGCGCGAAGGATGCCGTCGCTGGACTTGTCGATGGCCAGATCGCTGTTCTGGAAAACCTGAGGTTCAACCCGGGGGAGACCAGCAAGGTCGAGTCCGAGCGGACCGAATTCGCCGAGAAGATCGCCGGTTTCGGCGACGCCTTCGTTTCGGACGGGTTCGGTGTCGTCCACCGCAAGCAGGCGAGCGTCTACGAACTGGCGAAACTCCTTCCGAGTGCCGCCGGCGAACTGATCGCAGCGGAACTGGCTGTTCTCGAACGGCTCACCGAGTCGCCAGAACGTCCGTACACCGTCGTCCTCGGTGGGTCGAAGGTTTCAGACAAGCTCGGCGTCATCGGTCACCTTCTGCCGCGCGTGAACACCCTGCTCATCGGTGGAGGCATGCTCTTCACCTTCCTGGCGGCACAGGGCCACAAGGTCGGTTCGAGCTTGCTCGAGGCCGATCAGATCGACACGGTCAGGGGATACCTGGCCGAGGCCGAGAAGCTCGGTGTCGAGATCATTCTCCCCACCGACGTTGTCGTTGCCAGCGCCTTCGGGGCCGACGCTGAACACGTCGTACAGCCGGCAGACGCCATCGAAGACACGAAGTTCGGCGCGTCCGGGCTCGGTCTCGACATCGGACCGGAGACAGCAACACGCTTCGCCGACGTCATCCGCTCGTCGAAGACCGTGTTCTGGAACGGCCCGATGGGCGTCTTCGAGCTCGCGCCGTTCGCGGCTGGCACGAAGACCGTCGCACAGGCACTCACCGAAACTGACGGCCTCAGCGTCGTCGGTGGCGGAGACTCGGCCGCAGCGGTTCGCGCGCTCGGCTTTGAGGACTCGCAGTTCGGACACATATCAACCGGAGGCGGTGCAAGCCTCGAATTCCTCGAAGGCAAACGCCTTCCTGGACTGGAGGTTTTGGGATGGCAGTAAATCGCGTTCCGCTCATTGCGGGCAACTGGAAGATGAACCTGGATCACCTGCAGGCGATCGCTTTTGTGCAGAAGCTGGCGTGGAGCCTGTCTGACGCCAAGCACGACGTCGCGAGTGTGGAGGTTGCGGTCTTCCCACCGTTCACCGACCTCCGCAGCGTTCAGACTCTCGTCTCGGCCGACAAGCTCCCGATCGCCTTTGGCGCCCAGGACCTGTCCGAGCACGACTCGGGTGCATACACCGGCGAAATCTCCGGTGCCTTCCTCAAGGCACTTGAGTGCGCGTACGTGCTCATCGGCCACTCCGAGCGGCGCACGCTCCACTCGGAGAGCGACGAGCAGGTCGCGGCGAAGGTCACGGCAGCACTCAAGCACAACCTCGTGCCCATCATCTGCGTCGGTGAAACGTCCGACGACCTGGAAAAGCATGGCCCGAGTGCGGTTCCCGTTGCTCAGCTCAAGGCTGCCCTTTCAGGGGTGTCCGCGACCGCGGATATCGTCGTTGCGTACGAGCCGGTCTGGGCCATCGGCTCCGGCCAGGCTGCAACACCCGAGCAGGCAGAACAGGTTGCCGCTGCCCTGCGGGCGGTGCTTCGCGAAACGCTCGGTGACGACGTCGCCGCGCAAACCCGCATTTTGTACGGAGGAAGCGTGAAAGCGGCAAACATCGCCGGGTTCATGCGCGAGCCCAACGTTGACGGTGCCCTCGTCGGTGGCGCGAGCCTCGATCTTAACGAGTTCTCGAGCATCGTTCGTTACCAGAAGCACGTGGGCGTTTAGCCGCACGGGCCTCAGGCTATAATTGGGGGCGGTCCATGGAATCATGGGCCGCCCACGTGAAAGGTCCTTTGTGGAGATACTTCAGGTCGTACTGCAGGTTGTGCTCGGCGTAACGAGCCTCCTGCTCACTTTCCTCATCCTTTTGCACAAGGGGCGTGGTGGCGGACTGTCCGACATGTTCGGTGGCGGTATGGGTTCAAACCTCGGTTCCTCCGGGGTCGCTGAGCGAAACCTCAACCGCTTCACCGTTGTGCTCGGGCTTATCTGGTTTAGTTCAATTGTTGCGCTTGGTCTCATCACCAAGTTCTCGACGGGTGCGTAGGAGTACATATGGCTGCCGGAGGTAGTGCAATTCGGGGTTCCCGTGTCGGGGCTGGCCCCATGGGGGAACAAGATCATGGATTCCACGCGGATCGCGTCGCGGTTTCCTACTGGGATGCACTCGGGAACGAGACTGTGCGGTACTTTTCCGCGAGCCTCCCCGATGAAGAGATCCCAGAAACAATCGACAGCCCATCATCCGGCCTCCCCGCCGGTCGCGACCAGGCCAACCCGCCTGAGCTCGCAAAGTTGGAGCCGTACAAGACACACCTCGCCTACGTGAAGGAGCGTCGCACCGAGGAAGAGGCTGAGGCCCTCCTCGATGAGGCACTTCAGGCGCTGCGTGCACGCCGCGGAACAGCATCCGCTTAGGCAAAGAGACGCAGCGTCACACGAGTGACGTGATTTTCACCACAAGAAAGCCCCTGTCCGAGGTGAACTGGTCCCCGTTTGTCGGACTGGTTTTATTGAGATGTTAGTCGGGGTTCAAGCCGCAAGGGCCTGAGCACGGTATTGCACCGGGCT
>JAZQRG010000404.1:0-18891 GCA_045629445.1 Mycetocola sp.
GATCGATCCGAGAAGGTCACCGAAGACTTCGAGATAGGCCCCGCGCATGTTGAGCGATTCTTTGGCGCCACTGCGGAGGATCACCATGGATACCGCGTTGGCGATCAAGCCGATGATAGCAACCACAAGCATTGGTCCTGCGAGAATCTCGATCCCGGTCGGGTCGATCAGGCGCTGAATGCCCTGGTACCCGATTGTTCCGGCGACGCCAACGAGCAGCAGGCCGTTGAGCAGGGCGCCGAGCACCTCGGTGCGACGGTAACCGTACGTGTGCCGCTCGCTCGCTGGCCGCGCCGCGATGCTGAGGGCGACGAGCGCAATGATGAGCCCGGTGAGATCGCTCAGCATGTGCCCGGCGTCCGCAAGCAGGGCAAGGGATCCGGTCAGGATTCCGCCGATGACCTCCGCGACGAGGACGACCGAGACGATCCCGACGACGAGAAGTAGTCGGGAACGGTGAACGTCGTGCGGTGCGTGATCGTGGGCCATACTCTCAACGCTAGGCGCGACGAGAGCCCGCCGCCAGCGCGACGGGCCTGATGCTAACGATGGCCGTTCTCATTCTCACGCCCGTGCTCTTCGCCCGCGAAATGTCGTGGAGCGCAAAACATCAGGATGATGCGACGGCTCGCAGCGTGGGAATGAGGTCGGCGAAGGCGCGCGCTCGATGACTGATCTCGTTCTTCGTCTCCGGCGGCAACTCGGCCGACGAGACGTCGTAGCCGGCCGGGAGAAAAATCGGGTCGTAACCGAATCCATTGTGGCCGCTCGCCTCGGTAGCGAGGGTGCCGGGCCAGACCCCAACCGAGACGTGCTCAAAACCAGGGCGCTCGTCGCTTTCCGGCACGACCAACGCAATGTGGCAGTGGAACTCGGCTGCACGGTGCTCAGGAGCGATGTCAGACAGCTGCGCGAGCAGCAGGTTCAGGTTGTCAGCGTCGCTGTGCCCAGGACCCGCCCAGCGCGCCGAGAAGATGCCAGGCGCGCCACCGAGAACGTCGACAGCGATGCCGCTGTCATCGGCCATCGCGATGTGACCGGTGTGTGCCGCAGCCGTCCGCGCCTTGATGACTGCGTTCTCGCTGAAGGTCACTCCGTCTTCCACCGGTTCGGGTCCGTCATACGCGAGAACCGTGATCTCCGGCATGGCCGCGCTGAGGATCCGCTGAAACTCCTGGACCTTGTGCTGGTTGTGAGTTGCCAGCACAACCTCGAGCGTCATGCTGACGTGCCGCCGAGCGCTTTGACCTGCAGCGCCGTGAGATCAGCGGCACCTCCGACAGCCAGGTCCAGCAGCGCGTCGAGTTCCCTGCGATCGAACGGAGCGCCCTCCGCGGTTCCCTGAACCTCGACAAAGAGCCCTCGGCCGGTGACAACCACGTTCATGTCGGTCTCGGCACGGACGTCTTCGACGTATGCGAGGTCAAGCATGGGCTCGCCGTCGATGATGCCGACCGATACCGCTGCCACGCTGTCGATGAGCGGCGTCGCCTTCTGGCCGATGAACTTCTTGTCGCGCGCCCACTCGATCGCATCGGCGAGGGCGACGTATGCGCCGGTGATGGCCGCGGTGCGGGTTCCACCGTCAGCCTGAAGCACGTCACAGTCGATGACGATCGTGTTCTCGCCGAGCGCCTTCGTGTCAATAACCGCGCGGAGGCTGCGCCCGATCAGCCGGGAGATTTCGTGGGTGCGACCGCCAATGCGGCCCTTGACCGATTCGCGGTCCATGCGGCTGTTGGTGGAGCGCGGAAGCATCGAGTACTCGGCGGTTACCCAACCCTTGCCCTTGCCTGCGAGCCAGCGGGGAACGCCGTTGGTAAACGAGGCCGTGCAGAGCACCTTGGTGTTCCCGAAGGAGATAAGCGCAGAACCTTCGGCCTGCGTGCTCCAGCCACGCTCGATCGTTACTTCGCGCAGCTCGGTTGTGCTTCTGCCGTCTTTGCGGATGATGTCTGTCACGAAGTGCTCCTTGTAAAAAGCGCCGACGGGCGGCGGGGTGAGGAAAAGGGGGAAAGCTATGAACCGAAGGCCCGCAGCGCGGCGAGGTCGATTACGCCGGTCTGCACGAGGTCGACGTGAGAAATCTCGCGGCCGATCAGTCGATGCGCGAGTTCGAGGAATTCGGCCTCACTCGGACCCGTCGCTTCGTAGTGATGCTCCGGTGGCCGGGGGCTGGTGCGCTCGAGCCCGCTAGACACAAGCACTCGATAGACATCGTTCGCGGTCTCGGTATCGCTCGAGACCAGAGTTACTCCTGGCCCCATCACGTATGAGAGGGCGCCCTTGAGGAACGGGTAGTGGGTGCAGCCGAGAACCACGGTGTCGACATCCGCCTCGACGAGCGGGCGGAGATACGCCTGCGCCGTCGCAAGCACCTCAGGTCCAGACGTAATCCCCGCCTCGACGAACTCAACGAACCGCGGGCACGCCGCAGTATAGAGATCGAGCTCGGGCGCAGCGGCGAAGGCGTCTTCGTATGCGCGGGAGTTGATGGTTCCCTCAGTGCCGATCACGCCGACCCGCCGATTGCGGGTGCTCGCGACTGCCCGCCGCACCGCGGGCTGGATCACTTCGATGACCGGCACCGAGTACCGCTCACGTGCGTCGCGGAGCATGGCAGCGGATGCCGTATTGCACGCGATGACTATCATCTTGACGCCCTGCGCGACGAGGTCGTCGAGCACCTCGAGTGAGAATCGCCGAACGTCCGCGATTGGCTTGGGACCGTATGGCGAGTGCGCCGTGTCTCCGACGTAGAGAATCTCTTCGTTCGGAAGCTGATCCTGGATTGCCCGAGCGACGGTTAGCCCGCCGACTCCGGAGTCGAAGATTCCGATTGGCGCATCATTCACGGACTCCAGCCTACCCGCTCTCTACGGGCGCAGGCCGAGAGGCGCAACCGGGCGGCCGAAGCTGGACGCCGTCGCTAGGCTGGCGGGGTGAGCCTCTCGATATCACCACACAACTCGACAGCCTTCTTCACCGATCGCTATGAACTGACCATGGTCGACGCGGCCCTCGCGCATGGAACCGCAGACACCGAGTGCATGTTTGAAGTGTTCGGGCGACGACTGCCCGGCGCCAGGCGTTATGGCATTGTCGCTGGAACCGGACGGCTGCTCGAACTCATCAAGGACTTCCGTTTCGCCGATCCGGAGCTGGACTGGTTGCGTGAGAACGCGGTCGTTGCGCCTCGCACGCTCGACTGGCTGAGTAACTACCGGTTCTCCGGCGACATCTGGGGTTACCACGAGGGTGAAGCGTATTTCCCGAATTCACCGGTACTCACCGTCGAATCCAGCTTCGCGGAGGGCGTCGTCCTCGAAACGCTCATCCTCAGTGTCCTCAACTACGACACCGCCGTCGCCAACGCGGCGACCCGCATGGTGACAGCGGCACACGGGCGCCCCGTCGCCGAAATGGGCTCGCGGCGGGCTAACGAGAACTCCGCCGTCGCTGCAGCGCGCGCCGCCTACGTCGCCGGTTTTGACGCCACAAGCAACCTCGAAGCAGGACGATCATGGGGCATCCCGACGATGGGCACTGCCGCTCACGCCTTCTCCCTCCTCCACGAAACCGAGGAAGAGGCATTTCGGGCCCAGATCGCCGCCTTCGGCCCTGAGACCACGTTGCTCGTCGACACCTACGACGTTGCGACCGGCATCGAGACGGCCGTTCGCGTCGCCGGCACGGAACTGGGTGCCGTGCGCCTGGACTCGGGCGACCTCCCCACCCTCGTCCTCGAGGTGCGCAAACAGCTCGATGCCCTCGGAGCGACGAACACGAAGATCACCGTGACGAACGATCTCGATGAGTTCGCGATTGCCGCGCTCGCCGCGGTCCCCGTCGACTCATACGGCGTCGGAACATCCGTCGTCACCGGCTCGGGCTCCCCCGCCGCTGGAATGGTCTACAAGCTCGTCGCCCGGAAAGACGACGCTGGCGCCTGGATCTCGGTGGCCAAAACCTCAGAAGGCAAGGTGGGTGTCGGAGGACGCAAGTTCCCCGTACGCCGCCTCAACAGCGCGCACACTGCCGTCGAGGAACTCATCTACGTTGGCGATGGCCCGGACACATCCGTCACGAGAAACGGATCCGAGCGACCTCTGCTCGTCCATCTCGTCGATAGCGGCGAGATCGACGCCAGATACACCGGTCCGGCGGGAGCCGCGAAGGCACGGGAGCACCGGGCACGAGTTCTCAAGGAACTTCCAGCGGATGCCGTTCGGCTCGGCCGCGGAGACCCGGTGCTGCCGACACGCTTCGCCGGCTGAAAGGTCGAGATCTACTCGGCCTTCATCTTTTCGTAGATTTCCTTGCAGCTCGGGCAGACCGGGAACTTCTCCGGGTCACGGCCCGGAGTCCACTTCTTGCCACAGAGAGCCTTAACCGGCTTACCGCTGATCGCGGACTGCAGGATCTTGTCTTTCTTCACGTAGTGAGAGAAACGTTCGTGGTCGCCGGGCTCGATCCCCTCGCTGTTGAGGAGTTCTTCGAGCTCCCTGTCGAGGACGTCTGTGCCACCGGCGTCGGGCCGGGATCCGGGATCTGCGATGCTCACGCGTGCGTCAATCATGCTGCAATTGTACGCGGTTCACCCTGCCTAGTGGCTGACGGCGAACGCCATAATCTCGGGACCGCGACGGTCGAACGCGCGACCGCCGATCCACACTCCGAGGATGAGGGCAACAACGCCGAGACCGACACCGGTCGACAGAGCCAATGAGTGCCAGGAAGCGTCGTCCGTGAATCCGAACCACGCGAGTACCAACGCGGGTGCGGCGACAATGAGCGCGCCGATCAGTCCGAACGCCTGGGACATCCCGCCGAGCGCACTCGACGACTGTGGCTGCTGGAACGGACTGTCGCCGGGAAGCGCCGCTGGGTACGGATAGCGAGCTGAGACGTAACTCGAGACTCCGACACCTCCGAGGAAGAGCGCTGTTGAGACGCCGATCATTGACGGGAGCACGACCCAGTCGCCGTAGAACTGGATGCTGATCATCGACCCGATCACGATCAGCGGGATGCCGATCAACAGAATCGGGAACATGCGGCCCAGTCGGTCCGCGTACCCCCGAAGACCCGACGCGAAGTGCAACCAGACCGCTGACGAGTCAAATGCGAGGTCATTGTGCAGCGACCAGCCGAGGAAGATCGCCATGACGGGAAGCGGAAGAAGTGCGAGCGTCTGGGGCGGAACGCCGACGACGAGGAATGGAACCATCATGATGAACGGCACGATCGGAATGATCACGATCGACATGAGGTACCGCGGATCCCTCGCCCAATATGTCATGGCGCGTGCCGCAACGACGGCACCCGGACGCGCTGGCATCAGGTCGAACCACCCCATACCGCCCGTGGACTTGACAACCGATTCACGCTCAGGAGTTACGAGCATGTATGAGACCATGCGGTCCCATGCCAACCACAGCAAGGCAGCGGTCGCGAGAGCGATCAGCAACTTCAGGAAGGCCGCACCGACGTTGCCGAGCGCGACATCACCGGGGAACGACCAGACCGCTCCGAACGGGGTCCAGCTGATGACATCCGCTGCGCTGCCGAGCACCGCAGCGCCGTCCCGGCCCCAGTTCACGCTCGAGAGCAGAATCACCGCGGGTGCGATGAGGACAAGCAAAACAATGCCGATCACGCCCGTGAGCTCCCGTGACCGCCTGGATGCGAGCAGCAGCGATGCGACAGCGGTCGTGAGTCGCGCGGCGATGACACAGGTGGCAACGGCGATCAGTGCGGAGAGCAGCGCGAGAACGACAGAAAAGAACCCGCGCGATCCGCTGATCGCTGTCGTCAGGCTGAGAACGAGGACGAGAACGAGCAAAACGAGTGAGGGAACGCTCAGGAGCGCCGATACGAGGAGTCCGGTGGAGAGCGCTCGCGGCCGAACACCGAAGAGCGCGAAAGAACGAGGATCCATATCGTCCTCCCCGCCGAAGATCAGCGGGAGGAGAACGAAACCAAGGATCACAAATGAACCGACGAAGACGAGGACATTCCTCGTGAACTCGTCGGGAGCGAACCTCAGTGCGACGAGGGTAGCCGCGAGAAGGACGACGACGGCAACACCGGCGATTGCTGCAAGAAGGATGCCGAGCACGTGTCCTGTGCCGCGCCGGAAGACGTTGGCCAGGAGCTGCAGTCTCAGTCGGAGAAGCTGTGCAACCATTCCATACCTTCTGCGGCCTTTCGCCCGCCAGCGAGTTCAACAAATCGATCCTCGAGCGTTCCATCGCCGCGAACGTCGTCGACGGAACCAGCGTCAAGAACCTGACCGTTCACGACGATCGCGACATGGTCGCAGACCCTCTGGATGAGATCCATTCCATGGCTCGACAGCACGACGGTGCCGCCGTTGGCCACGTAGCCCTGGAGGATCTCGATGACGTTGGCCGCCGACACCGGGTCGACCGATTCGAACGGCTCATCGAGGACGAGCAAGCGCGGCGAGTGAATCATTGCGGATGCCAGCGCAACCTTTTTCGTCATTCCTGCGGAGTAGTCGGTTACCAGCCGGTTCAGCGCGTCCTCAAGTCCGAACGCGCGTGCGAGATCCTTCACCCTGGAACGCACTGTTGCGCCGTCGAGTCCACGGAGGACACCCGCGTAGTACAGCAACTGCGCCCCGGTGAGCCGGTCAAAGAGCCGCAACCGGTCCGGAAGAACGCCGATGGTGCGCTTTGCCTTCTCGGGGTCTTTCCACACGTCGATGCCGTTGACAGTGATGCTGCCGGAGTCAGGGCGAAGCAGACCGGTGACCATTGACAGGGTCGTCGTCTTTCCTGCGCCGTTTGGCCCGACAATTCCATAGAACGAGCCGGCCCGCACCTCGAGATCGATACCGTTCACGGCGAGAGTGTCGCCGAAACTGCGCGACAGATTCTGGATGCTCAGCACGACGGGCGCTTCACCTGGCTCGCTGACCAGAGCGACGTGAGGTTCCTCGCGCTCAACGTCGACGACGAGGGCGGCATCGTCCTGTGAGGCCACCGGCTCATCACCCGCGTCCGGAACAGTGCTTCTCTCTGGTGTGGGCAGAACCGCGGTCGCGGCAGCACCGCTCACGAACACCTCGGTCGCGAAGTCATCCTCGGATGTCAGTGCGATGGTGACGTCCTCAACGATCGGATCTTCGGGAGCTGGATCGTCGAGCCAGGACCACTCGGTCGTTGTCGCCTCGAACTCAACGGTCTCCTCTGTCGTTCCGTTCGCGGCGATGACGTCGCTCTCGATGCCGACGCTCTCGATGGTGCCCTCGTGCTCGACGATGCCGTCGTTTTCCGCGACGACCTGGTCTTCGGCGGGCTGTGCGGTTTCGCTCGTACGGTCGGCGACGTCGGACCCATCGACGGCCAACCAGTCCTGAACGGTCGGAACGGCACTCTCGCCGCTGTCTCCGAGGTCAGTGCCGAGTGCATCAACATCGGCCTCATCCGCTGTCGTTGTCGTTGCCGACGGCACGTCGGCAACGGGAACCAGCGACAGGAACGGCCAGCGCTTGCTCCAGACGAACTTCATGGGCTCATGGTTCTCGAGCCCGGTTGCTTGCTCGGCTGCGTCCGGCAGGGTCTCCCGTCGCAACGCGGCATCCTCGGCGGAAATCTCGGGCAGTGGCGGCCGTTCACTCTCGTCCACCAGGACATCGCCTTCCGGCTGGACCGCGGCGGCCACACCCTCGGCAGCGGCAATGCTGTCGGCGCGCGCCGGGCTGTCGGCCTGGCCTGCGCTGTCGATCCCGGCTGCGCTCTCGGCCTGGCCCAAACTCAGGGATGCGGTGTTGGCCTGACTTTCACGAGTACCGGAGTCTGTCGTGTCGGCAACAGTGCCCTGGGAGGTGACGCCTTCGGGCAACGGCGGCACCGGAGGAATGACGGGAAGCGGCGGCACGGGAGGGATCTCGCTCGCGTCCGGCGTCGGTGGCGCAATATGTTCGACGATCTCTGACGGTGACTTGGAGACCGACGCAGCGGACTGCATTCGCGGAGCCCGGGTCTGGGTGCCGGCTGGCTTGCGTGCTGCCGGCTTCTTCTTCGGAGTTGTCGCGGGAAGGTCTGCGTCTACCGTCGGCTCAACCGGGGCCCTGCCAACCGCTTCAGTCGAATCGGACGTCGTCACTGCCGGCCTCTTCGTTGCTGGCGTCGTCACCGGCGTCTTCTTCGCGGCCGTGCCTGCCGCCGTCTTCTTCGCCGGAGCCGCTGTGGGTGATTTCTTCGCCGCTGGCTTTCGGGCTGCCGGCTTCCTGGCGACGGATGCCGGTTCCGCGGGGGCCTCTGTGGGCGTTTCTGTCGGAGAAGCTGCGCCATCAGACTTCGGCGCTGTGCGACCAGCGGTTCCTGCAGTTGTACTACGCGGCGAGCGGGATGCGGACGCACGAGGCGTCGTTTTCTTCGCTGCCGAGCTGCCGCTTGCGGGCTCGGCCTGGACGCTGCCATCCGGCAATTCGCTCGAGGCTGGAACAGCCTTCGGCTGACGGGGTGCTGGCTTCTTCTTCGTCGTGTTCGACGAGCTGGTGCGCGGCTTCGACGGAGTTCTCGGCTGAGTCGCCGGTGCCCCGGCAGTTGCGGATTGGGATTCGCCTGATGCCCCGTTTTCCGTCACTGCCTCAGTATCAGTGGACTCGGTCGACGAGTCACCGACCCGGGTCGCGTCTCTGGGGTCTTCTGGTGTGTCGTCGGGGAAAGCGGGCGGCACGGTAGTCACTGATCCAACCTACCCTTTGCCCGTCCCCGATTCGAGGCAGTTGTCATTTTGGGTCATTTCTCAACCTGTCAATACGCCGAGTGCCTTATTACGATAAGGCAACAACAAACGCGCGGGTGCTGCCCCCACTACAGGTGGCGCGCTAACGTAGGCGATGGCATAACGGGGTGTCATTTCGTTTACTTTCAGGTTAACTCCGAGCAAAATCACCGCCAGAGACGGCGGCCGGACAACGTGAATCGACATTGAGGAGTATCTCGTGACCACCCAGGTAGTAATTCTGGCAGCAGGTATGGGAAGCCGACTCGGCCGTTCGTTGCCGAAGCCATTGACCGAGTTGAGCGATGGCCGCACCATCATGCAGCAGCAGTTCGACAACATCCACCACGCGTTCGGCAAGAACGTCAAGGTGACAATCGTTGTCGGCTACAAGCTTGAGCACATCATCGAAGCCTTCCCTGAAGCGTCCTTCGTCTATAACGAGCAGTACGACCAGACCAACACGTCGAAGAGCCTCATGCGCGCTCTCAACGCCTCACAGCCGGGCGGCGTGCTCTGGATGAACGGCGACGTCGTCTTCGACCCGACCGTTCTCGACCGCGCCGCAGCCATGATGGCTCGCGACCAGTCATTCGTCACGGTGAACACGTCAAAGGTGTCCGACGAAGAGGTCAAGTACACGACGAGCGCCGAGGGCTACATCAAGGAACTCTCCAAGACCGTCAAGGGCGGACTCGGTGAGGCCGTCGGCATCAACTACGTTTCGCGTGATGACAAGGCCAACCTGCTCCGCCAGCTGGCCAGAGTCGACGACCAGGACTACTTCGAACGCGGCATCGAGCTCGCGATCGAACAGGACCGCATGCTCGTTGAGCCCGTCAACATCTCCGACCTGTACGCCGTCGAGGTTGACTTCGCCGAAGATCTCGAACGAGCGAACCTCTACGTTTAATCACCATTCTTCGACAGACCGGCACGCGTCACTGACCGTGCCGGTCTTCGTTTGCGGATATGTTTGTGCCTGTGAATTCTGATGCCGGCGCGCGTGCGCAACGGTCGTACCTGACCCGATACCGCCACGCGCTTTGGCTACTTACCAAGCGAGACCTCCGCGTTCGATACTCGACGAGCGCGCTTGGCTATGTCTGGTCGATCCTCGATCCGCTCGTCATGGCTTTCATTTACTACTTCGTTTTCGTTGTCGTTTTCCAACGCGGTGGATCAGTCGGCGAAGACCCGTACATTGTCTTCCTCCTCGCGGGACTTCTCCCGTGGATGTGGTTCAACGGCGCGGTCTCCGACAGCACGCGTGCCTTTATCCGCGAAGCAAAACTGGTGCGCTCAACTTCGATTCCCCGCACGATCTGGGTCAACCGACTCGTCCTGTCCAAGGGCATCGAATACGTCGCTGCCCTCCCAGTGCTCGCGGCCTTCGCGTTCTTCACCGGCGCAGGCATCACCTGGAACGTTCTGCTCTTCCCCCTGGCGATCCTGATTCAGGCTGTGCTGACCATCGGTATCGGGCTCATCGTTGCCCCGCTCGTCGTCTTCTTCAGGGATCTCGAGCGGGCGATCAAGCTCATCCTGCGGTTCCTCTTCTACGCCTCCCCCATCGTTTACGGCTTTAGCGATCTACCCGCCAATCTGCAGCCGTTGGCCGCATTCAACCCTCTCGGCGGTATCTTCTCGCTGTACCGCTCCGCGTTCTTCCCCGAACAGCTCGACTGGTACCCGGTCGTTGTCTCCGCAGTGATGAGCGTGCTCTTCCTGCTCCTCGGCCTCTGGGTCTTCAAGCGCTCCGAACGTACCGTGCTCAAGGAACTGTGATGCCAACACCCGTCATCCGCGTCATCAACGCTGGCATCCGTTTCCGTCGCAATCGCGGTGGCCGCCGCAACTTCAAGGACCTGTTCTCGGGCAGCACCCGCCGGTCCCGTCCCGGAGAGTTCTGGGCGTTCCGCAACGTCAGTTTCGACGTTATGCCGGGCGAAGCAATTGGTGTCGTCGGCCGCAACGGGCAGGGAAAGTCGACACTGCTCAAGCTCGTCGCTGGCGTTGTCATCGCTGACGAGGGCGAGGTAAACGTCACGGGCGGCGTCGCACCGCTCATCGAGATCACCGGTGGCTTCGTCAACGACCTCACCGTGCGTGACAACGTCTACCTGACAGCCGGGCTCCACGGCATGACGAAAAAGGAGATCGAGGCCCGCTTCGACGACATCATCGATTTCGCTGAAATCCGGGACTTCATCGATACCCCGTACAAGCACCTGTCGAGCGGCATGAAGGTGCGGATCGCGTTCAGCGTCATCTCGATGCTCGAAGAACCGATCATCCTCGTGGATGAGGCCCTCGCTGTCGGTGACCGCGGCTTTCGGGAGAAATGCTACCGACGCATTGAGGAGTTGCTGGCCGGCGGTCGAACCCTGTTCTTCGTCTCGCACAATGAGAAAGATCTGCGCCGGTTCTGCACGCGCGGGCTGTACCTCGACAAGGGCAAACTCGTGCTCGACGGGCCGATCAACGAGGTCCTCGATATGTACAACGCCCAGTACCACAGCTGACGAAACGGCTGTCAACCCCGACACTCTCCCAGCGAACGAACCTAAACTTGAGTTCCCGCAAACACGGGCGAGGGGGTTCCATGAGTACACAGTCCGAGCACGTCCGCATCGTGGACGACGCTTTTATCACACCGACTCCGATGGACCCGAGCACGGGTCCACTGTGGCTGAGGGGCATCGACAGGGCTCTGTCGGTCCAGCGACCCATCGTCGTTGCGCACATTCGCTCCGTCAGGCGCCAGTACCCGGGCGCTACACCGCAGCAGCTCGTTCGCGTCCTTGAGCGGCGCTATCTCACGGCCATCACATCGGGCGGTGCAGCCGTCGGTGCAACCGCCATGGTGCCCGGTTTTGGAACCGGCATCACCATCGCCCTTTCCGGCGCCGAGACCCTCGGCTTCCTCGAGACCACCGCACTCTTCGCTCAGTCCGTCGCAGAGGTTCATGGCATTGCAGTCGACGACCCGGTGCGCGCTCGCGCCCTCGTCATGACGCTCATGCTCGGCAAGTCGGGAACGGACCTCGTCAAGCAATTCACCGGGCAGGCTTTTCAGGGCGGGCCACCCCGCACCCGATACTGGGGCCAGCTCGTTGCGTCGAACGTACCGCAAGCGGTCATGGGCCCCGTCGCGGATGAGCTCAAAAAGCGGTTCCTGCGGCACTTCGCGAGAAACCAGGGTTCGTCCTTCGTCGGGAAGGCCATGCCGTTCGGCATCGGTGCCGCGATCGGTGGCATCGGCAATCACCTTGCCGGCAAGCAGGTGATCGAGGCGTCACGGAACGCATTCGGTCCAGCCCCGCTCGCCCTTCCTCTCGAACTCGAAATCCGGCAGGGTTCGGGCCGGGTCGGCACCACCATGCGGGCACTCCGTGAACGGATGCCGTCACGGACGCGATCGAAGAAAAATCCTCGCCCGAGAGACTGAATGCCTCGGGCTAGGAAAGCTCGTCGTCATCCTCACCGGTGTCGCCGGACGATCCAGCGGCCATGCTCGACCGGGTCGTTGAGCTCACGGGAGCCGCGGTGATCTGCTGTTCGTCGTCTTCGGCGTGAAGCGCGGAGAAGTGATCCCACTGGTCCATGAGGGTCGAAACGGCGCTGTGGAACCGGGCTGTCGCGGCACCGGGGGTCGTGTCACCGAAGTATCGCTCGACCCACTCCGCGAGGCGACCGACAGCATCCGGATCATGGAGAAGCCGGTCCACGTGGCCAACGATGCCTGCCGCTTCATTGGCATCCAGCCACTCGCACGCCGACAGGTACCCGCCGAGGTCGATCTGAGCATCGGGGTCGGTGGGTCGGGTGATCATGAGTGGCTTGCCACTCGCCAGGCGGTCGTAGACCATCGCTGAAATGTCGACGACAGCGACGTCGGCGCTCGAAAGCTGCCAGCCCAACTCGGGGGCGGTGTCGTGAATGTGCTGAGCCGAGGGGTCCGCTGCGTTCGCGGCCGCGAGCATCCCGATGATTTCACGGTTAGCCGCGCCGTAAGCGTGGTCAACGACCCCGCTTCGCGGGTGCGGCCGGTAGATCACCCGGTGCTTCCCGGTCGCGAGAAGCGCCCGGACGAGGTTCACGCCGTGGCTCGCGATCGACCCGTATGCAGCGGACCGGCGGTCACCTTCCCAGGTCGGCGCGTAGAGCACGACGGTGCGCTCGTCAGGCGTGTACGGCAGCTCGCCCGAGTAGTAGTCGGCCTGGGGCCGCCCAATGGGGATGGCGCGTTTGTCGAAGTCGTAGTCCCAGAGAACCTTCTTCAGCCGTGCGAGCGCAGCGTCGCCGGCGACGAAGCTGTAATCGTACGCCTTGAACTGGTTCGTGGTCATGTACATCTTGTCGCTCTCACCGTGGTTGATGAAAACGTGCCAGCGCTGCCCGTACCGGAACATCTGGAAGTTCTTCGTGTTCTGGTTGACGTAGAACACGATGCGGATGTCCTGCTCCGCAAGCGTCTGCTCGAGGGATGCGACCGTACGAACGTACGCGACGGGAAGTGGTGATTCCTCAAACAGCTTTGTTGCCGCCGTCGCTCCCCTGCTGAGCACGACGACAGGCCAGGTCCGAGCGAGGTGGGCGAGCGGCTTGTACCACTGACGGATCTGGTACATGTTGACCTCGCCGTCGGCGAAGTAAACGGCGATCTTGTACTTGCCGGGGTCGAGCGGAGGCAGCAGTGCCAGCCGCTGTGACAGCTCAGCCCGAGCGCGTCGGTTGGCAAGCAGGTTCCTGCCAAACGTGACGGCCTTGCGCGCGTCGCCGAAAAAACTCATACCTTCAAGGGTACCCAATCAGATCACCGGCGGTCGTCCAGCACGGGCCATCCGCACAACTGTGCGCCAGTGCAATGGACGCCTCTCGCCCGGGTACTGGCTCCACCCTTCACGCCACCCGCCGAACCATGCCCGCAGCACCGCTGGCTTCCCCCACCAGCGAAGAATCTGGATGCCGGTCCACGTCGCGACATAAACCGGAACGAGCGGGAGCGGAAGGTTCCGACGCGCGAGCCACACCCGGTTCCTCGCGTTCAGGCGGTAGTACTCGGTGTGCCTGGTCGGTTCAACGACCGGATGGTTCGCTTCGAGGTCGCCCGCGTACCACGCCCTTTTTCCCTGGTCCCACACACGCCAGGCGAGCTCGATTCCCTCGTGCGCATAGAAGAATTCATCAGCCCAGCCGCCAGCGGCGTCGAAGACAGGCCTCGGCAGGAATACTGCGGCTTCGAGGCAGGAGAAAACGTTGCTCGGATGCCGAGGGTCGCCTTTCCGAATACGCGGAATCCAGCGGCGCGGAGACGTGATGCCGGTTGGGTCATCAAGTCGCGGCTGCACCAGCCCGATATCAGGGTTCCGGGTAACCAGGTCGACGCACGCGGCCAGGAATCCGGCATCCGGAATCGACGCATCGTCATCGAGGAAGAAAATGTAGTCGCCGCTGACCTGGGCAGCACCGCGGTTGCGACCGGCCGGGATCCCGAGGTTCTCGGCGAGGGCAAGGCCGCGTACACCGTCACCAAGACCGGTTGGCTCCCAGCCGTTGCCGACGACGACGATATCAAGGTCGACGCCCTGCTGGGCCTGGACGCTGCGGATGCCACGGGCCAGGTCATCGGGACGCGTCCCCTGGGTGAGGATGACGACGCCGACGGTAGGTCGGAGCCCCTGCTCAGGCACGGACACGCTTCGACGACATGATCGCGATGAAGTGACCGAACAGAGTGACCAGTCCGAGAGCGAGGAGGATCACGAGCACCCAGCGCATGGCGAGAACTTCGCCCACAAACAGTCCGACCACGGCGGCAGCGAAGATCACCATCGTGAGTTCGACGGAGTGGAAGATCCGGTGGAAGGGCAGGAACTTTGCGACCTTGCGGGCGAAGGCAAGAACTCCCCCGCTGGGAGCCGATTCGCTCTCACTGTAGGTCAGCTTCGTCGCGCCGTAGTTCGCCCGAGCGACCCTCACCATGTCGTTGAGAGCCTTGTTGAGGACGATGACGAGGGCGAGCAGAGCGCCGAGGGTTGTGTACAGGTAATCGGCGGGTGCCTCGAACGGGTATCCGGCGGCGCGGATCGCGAGCGCGAGCGGTATCAGGGACTCGGTCGAATAGTGGCCGACCGCGTCAAGGAATGCGCCAGCCGGTGACGACGTGCGTCTCCAGCGAGCGACTTCACCATCGCTGCAGTCGACGAGCATTTGGAGCTGCCCGAGGACAAGGCCGAGCAACGCACCCCAGATGCCGGGGATCAGCAGCGCACCGGCGATACTCCAGCCGGTCAGGATCATGAGCCCGGTGACGCCATTAGCGGAGATCGGCGTTCGAAGAAGCAGCCAGGTCAGGTATGGCGAGATATTGCGAAGGTAGAGCGACGCCGTCCAGTGCTCGGCGTTGCGCCTTCCACGGACCTCCGGCGGCTGGGCAACGTCTCGCAGTTCTGTAATCGAGCGTGGTTTGAGTGGGCGTTCAGCCGACGCTTCCGACACTCGAGCCTCCGGTTCTTTCGTTCTTCAACGCTGAGATGTTGCTCGCCAGCGACAGGAAGCCGAGCACGAAGCCGACTCCCCAGCAGAAATGGATACACGGCAACACTACGAGAAACCAGAGCTGGGTCCGCACGCCGTCACCCCGCGCCACGATAACCGTTGCCCCGATGACCAGGAGAACGTAAAGCGCGGGGATCGCCCAGCCGATCGTGAGAATGGCGGAACCTCCCAGTGCCACCTGCACTAGTCCGATGACGCCAAGGAGAACACCGAGGGTCACGCCGAGCACCATGACAGGAGGAGCGAAATAGCGCAGTGTGTTCGCACTGGGGAATCGCCGGGTGAGTTCGCCGCGCCACATGCCGGTCGAGAAGAACTGGCGGGCGAGCGCTGACAGTCGCGGCCGTGGCCGATAGGTAACCCGGAGCTCGGGCGTGAACCAGACGACGCCGCCAGCGGCTCTAAGGCGACGGTTGAGTTCCCAGTCCTGGCCGCGCTTGATGCGTTCGTCGAACATGCCGACGCGTTCGAGCGGTTCCCGTCGAAAGACGCCAAGGTACACGGTGTCTGCCGGGCCTTCGGCGCCGCCGACATGGTGCGGTGTCCCGCCGAGTCCGACCTTGCTTCCGTACGCGCGGGCGACCGCGCGTTCGAATGGCGACGTACCCTTGGCATCCATGATGCCGCCGACGTTGTCAGCACCGGTACGGGCGATCGTCTCAACGGCGATCCGGGCGTAGTCGCGCGGGAGAACCGAGTGGGCGTCGACCCGGATGACGATTGGGTAGCGTGTTGCACGAATAGCGATGTTGAGTCCGGCCGGTGTCGAACCGACGGGGTTCGCGATCACCCGGATGCGCGGATCAGCGCGCGAGAGCTCGTCGACGAGTTCATTGGTGCCGTCGATGCTCGGGCCAACGGCGATGGCGATTTCGAACGGGCCCGCATAGTCCTGTTCGAGCAAGCTCATGACGGCCGCCCTGACGTGGGTGACATCGTTGAGAACCGGCATGACGTATGAGACACCGACGAGTTCGGCGGTCCCGCCAACTGATGAGTTCTCAGCCATGGTCTCCACTCGTGAATTGGTCGGCTTTGAAGCCTACCAGTGCGTGTTTGCTGGTCTCCTGCGAAACACACACTGGCCGGGGCGGCTCCTGAACACAGCGAAGCGCCCGTGGGCGATGAGCACACGTGCGCTTGCCGTTGGGGGCTTAGAGAACGAGTTCACCAAGGGTGACGGTCGTCGTCCTGGTCTCGCCATTGCGAACGTATGTGACTTCAGCTTCGTCGCCCGCGGCCAGTGCCCGCACCTGGGCGGTGAGGTCGGTTGCGCCGGTGATGGGATAGCCGTTGAAGTTGGTCACGATGTCGCCCGACGCGAGGCCGGCTTCTTCCGCGGCTCCACCCGGTGTGACCTCGTTGATGAGCGCACCGACGACGGGGCTGCCCTCAGCGCTGGCCGCGTCTCCGACGGTGGCGCCGAGGAGTCCGTGTGTCGCCTCGCCATTCTCGATGATCTCTTCAGCAACGCGCTTTGCGACATTCGAAGGAATGGCAAAGCCCACACCGATGCTTCCACCCTGACTGGAGTCGGAGCTCGCTGTCGCAATCGCAACGTTGACGCCGATGAGCTTCGCCTCAGCGTCTACGAGAGCACCACCGGAGTTTCCGGGGTTGATTGCGGCATCCGTTTGAATGACCGACAGCGAAATGACAGCCTGCTGGTTCGGGGTTTGTTCCGGAGTCTGGCCGGGGATGTCGAAGCCCCAGATGTCATACGGGTCCTGTTCCGTGTCGTCGCCGTTTGAACCTTCTTCAGGAACGGCGGAAGACGCAACGGTGATGCTTCGGTTCAGCGCGCTGATGATTCCATCGGTTACCGATCCGGCCAGACCGAGTGGTGCGCCGATGGCGACCGCGATGTCACCGACGTTGAGGTCGTCTGAGTTAGCGAATTCGATCGGGGTCAGATCGGACGCATCCTCGAGTTGGATGACGGCGAGGTCGTATGCGGGGTCAGTTCCGACGATGGTTGCCCCGTAGAGCCTGCCGTCGTCTGTCGTGACCTGGATCTCGGGATCTGCGATTTGTCCGTCAAGCGTGACGACGTGATTGTTGGTGAGAACATAGCCGTCTTCGCTCAGGATGATTCCCGAGCCGCTTCCCGCGCTCTGGCTGCCCGCAACGGAGAGCGTGACGACACTCGGTGCGGCCTTGGCGGCGACGGCAGACACCAGCGTGACATCCGCAGGGTCGTTGATTGTGATGTTCTCTGAGCCGGTCGCGTCTGAGCTGACCGTTCCGGACTGGCTGGACAGGACAAGCGCGGATGTGCCGGCACCAGCGGCACCGCCAACGAGGGCACCGACAGCGAGGCTCGCCACCAGCAGGCCGACGTTGGACCGACGCTTCTCCTTCGGCGCAGGTGGGGTCGGGTGGGAGTTTGGTGCGTAGCCGTTGGGTCCGTATGCGGCGGTCGAAGCGTCGCCCTGCTGCGGGTAAGCATTGCCTGCAAAGTGCGATGCACCGTTGTAGCCGTTACCCGCGTACGAGCCCTGCGGCTGCGCGGTCGTCGGCGCGGTCTGGTCGTAACCCGGCTGGTACTGCGCGTTGTACCCGGGCTGGTACTGCTGCGCGCCGAAGTTGTGACCGGCGGCTGCGGTGGGGGTAGCCTCAGCCGCCGTCGCCTGGTCGGATGGCCGTCCGGCCGACCCGCTCTCGCTCGACTGGTTGCCCTGCTGCGCTGCCATTGGGGGCAGCGGCGGGGTGGGGCGCGCACTCTCGTGGCTCCCGGTGCCGGCGTTGGACTCGTTCCCCGATGTGGGGCCGGCCTGGGGGGAACCGGCGGCGGCATCGGGGTTGTGTCCAGAAGGAACCTGAGGGTTACCGTCTGGATTCGGGTCCTTTGAGTGATCGGTCATTGTGGCGCTCCTTCCAAAGCACATTCAGCTTGGCGTTCGAAGCTGTACTTTTCATTCGTGCCGTCTGTGAGCGCCCTATGGCCCAGCCGAGACATCGCTCGTCCACGACGACTGTCACGAGGCGGCATCGCGCACGCAGTCAGACTACCTAATGTGCCCTATCCAGTCCCGGGTCCTTGGTCCTGAGCGAAGAGAGATAGACTCGCGCGCGTTCGCGTCTGATCACGTCGCTTCAGCACCCTGGTCCGGTCGGATTACGCGTGCACTCCTTGTCGACCAGCACGGTCTTCGCGTCTCCGGCGAGCGCCGCCACCGTGACCGCTGGAGAGGTGAGGGTGCCGTCGATGGAGTTCCATGGCAACCCCACACCCCGGTACTCAACGGTGAAGGCGACAGTCACCGTCACCGCATAGACCCCCGTCTCTGCAAACACGTGACTCGTGGCTGTCGGGGAGAACTCTGGCAAGCCGAGTTCGGCCCAGCTCGCGCCGGGAACCGAGGTGCGGAGGGTCGACCCGTCGCCCCAGCTCCAGGAGTAGCTTGCCGGTGTGAAACGGACCTCGATCGGAACGTCAAACAGAGAACCCGGTTGCACGTGCCGGCTCGTCTCAGCGATGAAGTTTGCGGGCAAGCCGATCAGGAGCCACCCGTCGGGTTCCATCGTCAGCGTGGGGGCGGCCGGTCGGAATCGGGCGAGATCGCT
>JAZQRG010000405.1:0-12740 GCA_045629445.1 Mycetocola sp.
CTCAAAGAACCGTGCCCTCGCGTCGAGCATCGCCTGGCTGTCGCCGGTAACCCGTGTCGACGCGGGTAGCAGAGAGACGTATCCGCGTTTGTTGACGTCGAACCGGTGGCCCGCATCGCAACCGATGATGAGATCGCCGACGGGGGAGAGCGGATGGTTCTCAGCCCGCTGGGAAAAGCAGAACGGGCAGCGGAGCCCCTCCGCAAGAATCTGGAGGGTCAACGCTGCCCGATCTGAAGTACCGGCGATGTGGAGTACCGATTTAGTGGTGTTCTCCGTGCGAGGACTCGATTTCAGTCTTCGTCACGGGTGAGATCCGGTCCTCGAAGAACCAGCGGGAGAACCCGGCACGGACCTTCTGGCCGACGGTGATCTTACCGCGAGCGTTCGGGCGGATCATAAGCGGCTTGTAGTCCTCGTGGCTGACGAGCTTCCAGCGCTCGTAATCCGAGACTGGCTCGTGAACCTCGATGTACTCGCCGCCGGGGAGGCGAACGATTCGTCCGGACTCGTAACCGTGCAGTGCAATCTCACGGTCCTTCTTCTGGAGACCGAGGCAGATGCGCTTGGCAACGAAGTAGGCAATGACCGGTCCGAGGAACAGGAGAACCTGCAGCGTGCGGATGACACCCTCCATCGTGACGTGGAAGTGCGTCGCGATGATGTCGGAGCTTGCGGCCGCCCACAGGACCGCGTAGAACGTCACTCCGGCTGCGCCGATGGCGGTCCGGGTTGCGGCGTTGCGCGGGCGGTCGAGGATGTGGTGTTCACGCTTGTCGCCGGTGATCCACGCCTCGAGGAAGGGGTAGAACATGACGAGCACGATGAAGATACCGATGACCGCGAGCGGAAGCAGGATACCGAAGGAGAACGTGTGGTCGAACAGGACCAGGTCCATGTTCGACGGCGCAAGTCGAAGGCCGCCGTCCGCAAATCCGATGTACCAGTCAGGCTGCGTTCCTGCAGACACCGGTGACGGGTCGTACGGTCCGTAGTTCCAGATCGGGTTGATCGTGAAGAGCGACGCGATGAGCATGACGACGCCGAAGACGATGAAGAAGAATCCGCCAGCCTTCGCCGCGTAAACGGGAAGGACCGGGAATCCGACGACGTTCTGCTCGGTGCGGCCAGGGCCGGAGTACTGGGTGTGCTTGTGCACCACGACGAACAGCAGGTGCAGTGCGATGAACGCGAGCACCATCGCCGGGAGCAGCAGGATGTGCAGAGAGTACAGGCGGCCAACGATGTCGGTGCCGGGGAACTCGCCACCGAAGAGCAGGTACGAGGTCCAGGTTCCGATCAGCGGAATGCCCTTGACCATTCCGTCGATGATCCGGAGACCGTTACCGGAGAGCAGGTCGTCGGGGAGCGAGTATCCGGTGAAGCCTTCTGCCATCGCGAGGATGAAGAGAACGAAACCGATCACCCAGTTGAGCTCGCGCGGCTTGCGGAACGCTCCCGTGAAGAAGACGCGCAGCATGTGCAGACCGATGGACGCGACGAAGAGAAGCGCCGCCCAGTGGTGTACCTGACGCATCAGGAGACCACCGCGGATGTCGAAGGAGAGGTCGAGGGTTGACGCCATTGCGGCGCTCATCTCAACGCCCTTCAGCGGAACGTACGAGCCCTCGTAATGAACCTCGGCCATCGACGCCTGGAAGAAGAAGGTGAGGAAGGTTCCCGACAGCAGGATGATGATGAAGCTGTACAGCGCCACCTCACCGAGCAGGAATGACCAGTGGTCGGGAAAGATCTTGCGGCCAAGTTCCTTGACGGCGGTCGAGATGCTCGTGCGCTCGTCGAGGTAATTGGATGCAGCAGCCGTGAACCCGCCTGACTTCTTGGCGGGTGCCTTTTCGGTGTCGGCCGGGGCCGTGACGGTGTTCAATGACGCTCCCAGAAACTTGGGCCTACAGGTTCGTGGAAGTCGCTCTGCGCAACGAGGTATCCCTCGTCGTCAACAGCGATCGGAAGCTGTGGAAGGGGACGGGCGGCCGGACCAAAGATCACGGCGCAGTGGTTGGTGACGTCGAACTGCGACTGATGGCACGGGCAGAGCAGGTTGTGCGTCTGCTGCTCGTACAGTGCGACGGGGCACCCGACGTGGGTGCAGACCTTTGAGTACGCGACGATGCCGTCGTACGACCAGTCTTTCTTGTCTTCGGCCTCGATGAGGTCTTCGGGCTTGAGGCGCATCAGCAGAACGATGGCCTTGGCCTTTTCCTCGAGGTAGCCGTCGCTGTGTCCAACGCCAGCGAGGGACTCGGGGATGACATGGAACACCGAACCGATTGTGACGTCGGATGCCTTGATCGGCAGTCCGGACGGGTCACTGGCGAGGCGATCGCCCTCTTTCCACATGGTGTGCTCAAGCAGAGTCACCGGGTTCTTGCCCTCGGGGGCAAGACCCCGGAAGAGAACCACTGCGGGAAGGGGGAAGGCGACGAGTGCACCGATGAGGCTGTTGCGGATGAGCGAACGACGCCCGAAGCCGGACTCCTCGTTTGCTTCCTGGAAGATCTCGACAGCGCGCTCACGGGTTTCGTCCGAGCCGCGCACCGGGTGACGCACGTCGATACCTTCGTGGTCCGCCATCAGAGCCTTGCCCCAGTGGACAGCGCCGATGCCGAGCGCGAGCAAGGCAAGCGCGAGACCGAGACCGATGAAGAGGTTGTTCATCCGAACCGAGGTGAGGTTCTCCGGCTCGATGGGGAACATCATGTATGCGGCGATTGCCCAGATGCTTCCAGCGACCGACAGATAGAAGAGCGTGTAGACGGTTCGTTCCGCCTGCTTTTCTTTCTTGGGGTCAAGATCCGTGACTCGGGGCCTGTGCGGGGGGAAACCCGGGTTGGCGATCGCGTCCGTGGCCACAACCGCCGTACCTACGGCAGTTTCAGTGCCGTGGCCGTGGTCTGACGAGTCGGCAGCGGCGAGTTCCGTGCCGCTGTTACCGTCCTGTGCCATTGTGCTCCTTCGTAGTTCTGCGCAGTGTCATTGCTCTGTTGCTTAGTTTGAACGCGCCGTGATCCATACGGTCAACGCGACGATTGTCCCGAGTCCGAAGATCCAAATGAAGAGTCCTTCAGCGACAGGTCCGAGGCTCCCAAGGGCGTTTCCACCGACGGTGGAGTTTTCCTCGGTGAATTTGAGTGCCGTGATGATGTCGCGCTTGTCCTCTGGAGTGAGGTTCGCGTCATTGAATACGGGCATGTTCTGCGGGCCGGTGACCATGGCCTCGTAGATGTAGACGGGCTCAACACCGGTCAGCGGTGGTGCGTACTTGCCCTCGGTGAGTGCTCCACCCGCACCGGCGACGTTGTGGCACATCGCGCAGTTGATGCGGAACAGTTCTGCACCGTTGGCGGCATCGCCGTCGGCGTGGAGGAGGTCTTCGTCGGGGATGCCGGGGCCTGGGCCCGTCGTGGCGACGTACTCAGCGAGAGCGAGGATCTGCTCCTCGGTGAACTGGACGGGCTTTTGAGGCGCCTGCGGACCCTGGTTCTGCAGCGGCATCCGGCCGGTACCGACCTGGAAGTCGACGGATGCTGCGCCAACGCCGATGAGGCTGGGAGCGACGTCCGAGCCTTCGAGGGCGAGGCCGTGGCAGCTGGCGCAGTTTGCCTCGAAGAGCTTCTTGCCCTCTTCGACGTTTCCAGCCGTGGCTGCATGAGAGGTCTCAGCGCTTGCCGTCGTGGTCGAGAACGCGGCGTACGCGCCTCCGGTGAACAGAAGTCCGGCGGCAATGAGCGCCGTGGTCGCCAGGGGCGAGCGACGGCCGGTGTTCCTGCCCTTACGGGGGGAGCTGGTGTGTGTCCTAAACATTCGCGTGCAGTCTTCCGGTTCTATTTCAGTACGTAGATGACGAAGAAGAGGCCGATCCAGACCACGTCGACGAAGTGCCAGTAGTACGAGACGACGATGGCGCTTGTGGCTTCCTTGTGTCCGAACGTCTTGACGGCGAATGCGCGACCGATGACGAGCAGGAACGCGATGAGTCCGCCTGTGACGTGGAGTCCGTGGAAGCCGGTTGTGAGGTAGAACGCCGAGCCGTATGCGTTCGAGGAGAGCGAAACGCCCTCACTGACGAGCGTCGCGTACTCGAAGATCTGGCCGGCGACGAAGATCGCACCGAGCGCGTAGGTCAGGAAGAACCACTCGACCATTCCCCACTGGGACGGCTTCGGGCCAACCGACCGCGGCTGCATGCGCTCCGCGGCAAACACGCCGAATTGGCACGTAAACGACGACGCAACGAGGATGATCGTGTTTGTCGTCGAGAACGGGATGTTGAGAAGCGATGTTTCGCTGGCCCACAACTCGGGCGCAACTGATCGCAGGGTGAAGTAGATGGCAAACAGGCCGGCGAAGAACATTACTTCGCTGCCGAGCCACACAATGGTGCCAACGGCTACAGGGTTCGGCCTGTTGATCTTTTGGGCTCTCGCCGCGTAGTTCAATGAGGTGCTCGTCACCGTTCCATTATGGCCGATATCCGGGGCTCTGTTTCGCATTCGGAGCCTCTCAGCGGGAAGTCTTAAGTTAGGGGAGCCTTACTTTTGGCAGGGAATGTGCCGTGAATTCACGTCAGGCGGGCCGCTCGATAGGGTTGTGAATATGTTTGATTCCGTCACCTGGCCGCACATTCTCACCACGCTGCTCAACGGCGACGACCTGACAGTCGCCGAGGCAACCTGGGCCATGGAAGATGTGATCAGCGGGCAGGCAAGCCCGGCGCACATCGCCGGTTTCCTCGTTGCCCTGAAGTCCAAGGGTGAGTCGGTCAACGAGATCGTCGGATTCCGTGACGCGATCCTCGAGCAGGCGGTGCCGCTTCCCGTTGACTCGATGGCCCTCGACATCGTCGGAACCGGGGGTGACCGGTTCGGGACCGTCAATATCTCCACCATGGCGTGTGTCGTCGTCGCCTCGACCGGTGTGCCCGTGATCAAGCACGGTAATCGTGCGGTCAGCAGTGTTTCCGGTGCCAGTGATGTTCTGTCGGCGCTCGGCATCGATCTGACCCGATCAGCCGATCAGGTCGCATCCGCTCTCAAGGACACGGGCATAACATTCGCGTTCGCCTCGGCCTTTCACCCCGGGTTTCGGCATGCTGCGCCGGTTCGTGCCGCGCTTGGCATCCCTACGGTGTTCAACATTCTGGGGCCGCTGTGCAATCCAGCGCGTCCAGAGGCATCCGCTGTCGGTGTCGCGCAACTCGACCGTGTTCCTCTCTTCGTCGGTGTGTTCCAGACCAGGGGAGCAACAGCACTCGTCTTCAGGGGAGACGACGGACTCGATGAGCTGACCACGACGGGGCACTCACATATTTGGGAGGTCAGCAGGGGACTTGTCACGGAGCACGACCTCGATCCCCGTGACCTTGGCATCCCGCTCGTGAAGATGCCCGAGCTCGTCGGTGGGGACCCCGCGCACAACGCGGGCGTCGTGCGGAGGGTGCTACAGGGCGAGAAAGGCGCCGTCCGCGACATCGTGCTGCTCAACGCCGCCGCAGGGCTCGTTGCATACCGCCTTGCCGAGGACCCGACCCAGATGCAGGTGTCCATTCTCGATCGCTTCGCCGCACAGCTGGAGGTAGCGAGGGAGGCCATTGATTCGGGGCGTGCCGCTGCGAAATTGGACGCGTGGGTCGCCGCGACCTCGGCAGGTTCCGCAGGGGTCCAATAGCCCTTACTTCGGGCGCGGTTCGGCGCTAGGTTGTCTGTCAGGCCATCCGGCCGCGCCAACCTGGTTTCGCCCATTCGCCACCTGGAGAGATTTCAATGAAGAAGCTCATCAACGACCCGAAGAACGTCGTCAGCGAGGCAGTCGCCGGTTTTGCCGCGGCACACGGTGACATTGTCCGGGCATCAGAAGACCCGATTTTCGTCGTCAGCACAGAAGCGCCCGTCAGAGGCAAAGTCGGCCTTGTGTCCGGCGGAGGCAGTGGGCACGAACCGCTTCACGCTGGCTTCGTCGGCTATGGAATGCTCGACGCGGCTGTGCCAGGCCCCGTGTTCACCTCGCCAACACCGGACCCGATCGTTGCGGCAACCCAGGCGGTGGATGGGGGAGCGGGTGTGCTCCACATCGTGAAGAACTACACGGGGGACGTGCTCAATTTCGAAACGGCTGCCGACCTTGCCGCAGCGGACGGAATTGAGGTACGAAGCGTCATCGTCAACGATGATGTGGCCGTTCAGGACTCGCTGTACACCGCAGGGCGCCGTGGTGTCGCCGGAACCGTTCTCGTCGAGAAGATCGCGGGCGCGGCAGCCCAGCGGGGCGACAATCTCGAGCAGGTTGCCGCAGTCGCCGAGAGGGTAAACGCTAACGTCCGTTCGATGGGAGTCGCGCTGACGCCGTGCGTCGTCCCCCACGCCGGGGAGCCGAGCTTCACCCTGGCCGAGGATGAGATCGAGATCGGCATCGGGATTCACGGCGAGCCGGGCAGGGAGAAGATACCGCTTGAACCCGCCGACCGCATTGTTGAACGTCTCCTTGAGCCGCTTGTTGGGGACGGTCCGTTCAGCTCGGGCGACTCGGTTCTCCTGCTCGTGAACGGAATGGGCGGGACACCCCTCGTTGAGCTCTATATCGTGTACCGCCACGCTGCTGAGGTACTCGCTCAGCGCGGCCTCACCGTGGTGAGATCCCTCGTCGGGAACTACACCACCTCGCTCGAGATGCAGGGCTGTTCCCTGTCGGTCCTTAAGCTCGACCAGGAACTTACCGAGCTGTGGGATGCCCCTGTCCAGACCGCTGCCCTCCGCTGGGGTCGCTGACCCAACGAACCCTGCGTCGCGGCCGGACCGGTTCGCCGTGCGTTGAAAGGAACAGAAATGACACTGGGAACCTCATGGGCGATCGACTGGGTGCGCCAGAGCGCATCGGTGATCGCGGAACACCGCACCGAGCTGATCACCCTCGACCGCGACATTGGAGACGGTGACCACGGCGAGAACATGGACAGGGGCTTCTCGGCGGTCCTTGCAAAGCTCGACGGACTTCCGGCCGACGCGACGCCAGGCGACGTGCTGAAGCTCGTTGCAACAACCTTGATCTCGACTGTCGGAGGCGCGTCAGGACCCCTGTTCGGAACGGCGTACCTGAAAGCGTCTGGTGCCGTCGGTTCCGCGCGCGAACTGGATGCGGCTGCGCTCGTTGCTCTCCTTTCGGCGGCTCGCGATGGCATCGTTCTCCGTGGCAAGGCTGAGCCGGGCGACAAGACGATGATCGACGCCTGGACGCCTGCGGTGGATGCTGCCATTGAAGCGCAGGCCAGCGGACAGGACGAGGTCGCCATCCTCGAGGCTGCCGCGGCGGCCGCCGAGCGCGGTGCTGAGGAAACGGAGCCGCTCGTGGCACGCAAGGGCCGAGCGAGCTATCTGGGTGAGCGGGCGATCGGGCACAGGGACCCTGGCGCGCAGTCGAGCGCACTCTTGCTGCGGGCCGCTGTGACCGCTGCGGCCGAATCCGCTGGAGCGCACTCGTGACGGTCGGGGTCGTTTTCGTCTCGCATAGCTCCCTCATCGCGAACGGCCTCGTCGAGCTCGCCCGGCAGATGGCGCCGGACGTGTCACTTGTCCCTGCGGGGGGCACAGACGACGACGGTATCGGAACAAGTTTCGACAAAGTGACCGCAGCCATCGGCACCGCCGAGTCCGGGGACGGTGTCGTTCTGCTGTGTGACCTCGGTTCCGCAATCCTTACGGCCGAGACGGCACTTGACCTGCTCGATGATGAGCAACGTTCCCGCGTTCGGATCATCGATGCGCCCCTTGTCGAGGGAGGCGTTGCAGCCGCCGTTGCGGCCCAGACCGGTTCGGACATCGCCGGAGTCTCCGCTGCCGCCCGCTCTGCGGTCGACGTCTTTGTTCGAGCCGAAGAGGCCACACCGGAGTCACCCAGTGGGCCGGCCCCGACGGCTGAAGATCCGACCCGCTATACCCGCACCGTGACGATCGTCAACCGCGACGGACTTCACGCCCGGCCCGCGGCGGATTTCGTCAAACTGGCGAGTACTTTCCCGACAGCGGTCACCGTGAACGGGCGAGACGCCAAAAGCCTCCTTGCCATCATGGCGCTCGGTCTTGCGAAGGGAACGACCGCGGAGATATCAACCGAGGACCCTGCGGGCAAGGACGCCGTGGACGCACTCGCCGAGCTCGTGGAATCCGGATTCGGCGAGCCGTGATTCACGGCAGAATTCTGCCGTTGGACCCGCCGATTTTCGGAGGTTCCGGCGTAGCATTGCGCCATGAATCTGCCAAAGAAGCCACCTGCTCCTGAACACGACAACCACTCCGCGCCGGGTCACGACCAGGTCGATGCCGAAGCGGCGACGGTCCATCCGCCCGAGGGCAGACCCCAGGGCGAGGAGGGAGAGCATTCGGATCCGATCTGCCCGGTGTGCGGCCACCCCATGAGCGAGCACGTCATCGATCACACAACGCCCAACGCCATTCTCGAGTGCCCGGCACCGATCGATCACAGCCTTGAGCACGACTCGACGTCACCGCTTGACGAGCTGGGTATGCCGCGCCGACCCAAGTCGCTCTAATCGGCGGCCTGACCGCGCAGTGAACCCCCGGTCAGGACAACCGGGGGTTCACGTGCGATGGGCGGAGTGCGTCAGCTGGCGTCGGTGTTCCCTGGGCGCTCCGCATGGACAACTTCGCTGATGTCGAGTGGCTGGGTTGCCGGCAGCTCGATATCGTCCGGCCCGACAAGGGCGGGGCGGTGGATGACTGAGTCGTTCATGATGCTCCTTTGCGAAATTCCGGAGGGTGAAGTCCGCCCGATACTGACCCCGACCGCGAGTCACTCCGTAGAGTCAAACGTCCCTCGGCGAAGCTCATCACGCCTCCCTCAGGCCGTTACAGCGCGACCGAAACGCCGCGTGTCTCGGGGCGGCCGGTCAGAGTGCACGCTTCACGAATCGTCTTTCTTGTCGGACCCGACCTCCTTCTTTGAGGAGCCGATAGGAATCTGACGTGGCGATGCTCCGTGCGAGAGGGGGACCGTCACGGTGAGAACACCCTTCCGGAACTCGGCCGAGACGTCCTGGTCCTGGGCTTGCTCGGGAAGGAGGATCCGGCGGTAGAAGCTGCTGCTGCTTTCTCGCAGCACATATTTCTTCTTTTTGTCTTCGTCCTTCTCATGACGCTCCGCTTGAATCACGAGCGCTCCGCGGTCGATGTTGACCGAGATGTTGTCTTCGTCGAAGTTGGGAAGGTGGGCTTCAACGATGAGGCTGTCGTCCTTTGTGTAGACATCCGTCGTCGGGAGTTTTCCGCGATGTGCTCGGAAGACGCCATCCTCGAATTCACGGGTGAGCGCTTCGAGGCCTGCGAATGGATCAAAACGGTCAAGACTGTTCTTCATGATCTCGCCTTTCGGGATCGCCCGAGGCGGTCCTGTTGGTTATCTGGTTTGCGCGGCTGGGCGGCGTAATACCGCTGGCACTACGCTCGCGCCGCAGGTGGGAGCGGGCTAGAGCCGTAGGTCCCGGCGCGGAGTCAGCGTTGCCTGGCTCGATGTGTCACCCCGTGCCGTGCCGTGATGTGGCGCGTCAGCAGGGACAGCGTGATGTATCTCTCGGGGTCATGGGCCTAACGCACGGGGTCCCATATGACCTTGGACTCTGTCGAAGAACCAGGACCTTGCGCAAGCTGGCGGCACGGCAAGTGAGGGTTTTCCCTCGGGGGCTTGCCGTGAAAGCCCTGCACCGATGACAGGGAATGGACGCGTGAAATGTGAATCACCGGGGGCATTGATCTTTCTCGTCGAACAACGAGGAAGGCGCTCGTTGGCCATCAGGCTGGCCTGTGTTGGTCGTTGTGAACGGCGCATGAACATCACGCGAACAGAGTCTGGATTACAGAGTGGCTTTCATGAGAACTGCATGTAAAATGCAGATGCTCCACAAGCAGGGGGAGGGGCGCAATGATCGAAGAGATTTATCAGATTCCGAATTCTCGGTTCTCGGATGTCGAGAGAACCGTTCGCGATTTGGAGAGCACGGTAAGTGCCCTCAGGCGCCAGGCCCAGCGCGACCGGGTCACACAGGCCCGATTGCGGAGTCTTCTTGACGCTGCTGCTGCCATCGGTGGTGACCTCGAGCTCGATCATCTTCTGGAGCGCATCGCCGAGGCCGCGACCGATCTTGTGAACGCACGTTACGGTGCCCTGGGCGTTCTGCAGTCGGACGGGCGCCTCGAGCGCCTCGTTCAGACGGGGATGCCGGATGACGCCGAGTCCAGGGACCCCAAGGCCCCATTGCGCAGCATTTTGAAAGCCCTGTCCGAGACGACTGAAGCCCGCCAACGTGCCGATGCAACCGACAGTGTGCGAGTGTCTGGCTTTCCCAGCAAGCATCCAACTGTGCATTCCTTCCTTGGTGTTCCGATCAGGGTCCGCAACGAGGTGGTGGGTAATCTCTACCTCGCAGATCGCCGTGACGGTGCCTTCTCGAGGCTCGATGAGGAACTCGTGGGCGAGTTCGCTGTTGCCGCGGGGATTGCGATTGACAACGCTCGCCGTTTTGAGGAAACACGACGGAAGCAGCGCCTCAGCGCAGCGCTTTCGGAGGTCGCTTCGACGCTACTCTCGGCGGGTCCTGAGGATGTGCTTGGAGCCGTCACCTCGAAGGTCGCCTTGCTCCTTCCATCGACGCTCGTGACGATCATCGTGCCTGGGCCCTGTGAGAGCCAGATGCGTGTCGCAGCGGCGGATGGCCTGCATTCCGAAGGGGCCGTCGGTGACGTCTTCGCGATGGAGGGCTCGCTTGCAGCCCAGGCGGTATTGACCGGGCAAGTGATCACGTCTGCCGGCGGACACCAGATGAGTACGGCGCGGGGAACGATCAAGTTCGGGGCCATCGTAGCCGTTCCGCTTATGGTCTCCGGTCGGGCAATCGGGGCATTGTGCATTGCTCACGAGCCGGGCGGGTCGGGCTTCACGCGCGCGGAACGCGACACCGTGACAGAGTTCGCCATCCAGGCCGGGCTGGCCGTCGCGCTGGCCTGGGCGCGGCTGGATCGCGAACGACTCGAAGTTGTTGAGGATCACGCACGGATTGCGCGTGATCTCCACGACAACGTCATCCAGCGCCTGTTCGCAACCGGTCTCGGGCTTCAGGCCCTCGCTGCCGAAGACCCGGCACACGCGGAAGCGATCGATGCGCACACACTGGAAATCGACGCGGCGATCTCCGATATCCGAAGCGCGGTGTTCCTCCGCGCATCCACGCCGCCGTCAGATGCGAAGCGCGTGCGTCATCGCGTTCTCGACGTGATCGTCCAGCTCACACCCGCGCTCGGATCGTCGCCCCGCGTTGCGTTCTCGGGGCGCTCCACCGCGGTTATTCCCCGTCCATTGGCCGACGACATCGTTGCCGTGGTGAGAGAAGCTCTCATGAACGTTGCGAAGCACGCCCAGGCGACATCCACCGAGGTGGCCATCCGGTTGGGAGACACCAGCATCGACATCACCATTGTGGATGACGGTGTCGGCATCGGGACGGCGGTCGCCCGAGCGAGCGGTATCCGCAACCTGAGGCGGCGGGCGGAGAGGTATGGCGGTGTATTTACACTCCAGCCGCGAACACCGCACGGTACTCGGGCCGAGTGGAGTGTTCCATTTCACGGGGAGGTGGACAAGTGATCCGGGTGTTCGTCGTCGACGATCACGAGATCGTCCGGCTCGGCGTGACCAACCTCATCAACGGTGCGCGAGACATGACCGTCGTTGGTGAATCCGACTCGGTGCGCCGAACGCTGCCACGCGTCGCTGCGACGAACCCGGACGTTGTGGTCCTTGACGTCAATCTTCCCGACGGAAGCGGAATTGACCTGTGCCGAAGCATCCGTTCCGAGCACGCCGATACGCGGTGCCTGATGCTCACGGCGTACGGTGAGGCCAAGGCGACGAACGCGGCCGTGATGGCCGGTGCGTCGGGGTTTGTACTCAAGAACATCCACGGAAGCACCCTCCTCGATTCGATCAGGCAAGCTGCGCTCGGCCGGGTCCTGCTCCCTACTCGTGTTTCGGCCGAAACTCTTGCGGCAAGCACAGCCAACGTCGAAACGGGCGCGGTCCCTCCGCACCTCACCGATCGGGAGAACCAGGTCCTCAAACTCATCACTGGGGGCATGACGAACAAGCAAATTGGCGGTGAATTGGGGCTCACCGAGAAGACCGTGAAGAACTACGTCTCCGGTCTTCTCGCGAAGCTCGGGATGGAGCGGCGCACTCAAGCGGCTGTGTACGGTGCCGCACACCCGGCGCAAGGCAGCGATCATCCTCTTGGCGGTGCCCCCGGTCAGATCGCCGCTGGCTGATCGACCGGATTCGCCGTCTCCGGCCAGTGCCGGTGGGTCGACGGGTGCGAGTCGATGGGTGAGCGGAAAAGAACCTGGGGACACCCGTCGCTGGCTGTCACCCTCTGCATGTGGATGCCGTAAACCGGTTCGAGGATCTCCGGTCGAAGTACCTGGTCGATGGTCCCCGTCGCAACAACCTTGCCCCGGTCGAGCAGAACGAGACTGTCGCAGTACCGAGCGGCGAGATTGAGGTCGTGCAGGACGATAACTGTGGTCACGCCAAGTGCACGCACCAAGGCGAGGATCTCGTGCTGGAAATGGATATCGAGGTGGTTCGTCGGTTCATCCATCAGGAGATGGGTGGCTTGCTGGGCGAGCGCGCGCGCAATCAGGACGCGCTGTTTCTCGCCGCCA
>JAZQRG010000406.1:0-5247 GCA_045629445.1 Mycetocola sp.
GGCACGAACGCCGACATCCGTGCCCTCCACGCCGCCAGCTGGGCCGACACTGAACACTTCACCCTCGAGCTCCTGCGGAGCGCCTATCCACACTCGAGAGTCACCGCCGACGACGCTGCGCTGCTCCTCGCGGTGACCGACGGAATCGCCGTCGCGCGAGCCGCGGAGCAAACCGATCGCATGACCCGGGACCGAGGCCTCAGGCTTATCGACCAGGTTCTGGATGCCATTGCCCGGCGTGCGCTCGAGGCTGGGCCGGTCGAAGACCCGGCTTAGGCGCGATCGGTGACGCGGAATCTAACCAGGACCGCGTCCGTGGCATCCGTCACCGTGAATTCCGGGTCGCCCATCCAGTCGCGGAACTCGGCGCTGTGCCAGAAATTCTCGTGGCCGGCGCGCCACTCGGCGACCGTCGTGAAGCCCTCGCCCTCGTCGATCGCGTGCGCGAGGTCGACGTCGGCGAGCGGCACGACCTGCACCTCGGTGATCTCGGTGACGCAGACGGGGTCACTGTTCGAATCGATGACCACTCCGCGGTCACCGACGGCCGGCAGCGGCTCGGCTGACGCCTCGTAGTCGCGCACGAGCGATGTCGTACTTGTCTTGCGACCGTCGAGGATCGCAGCAACAAGCGCGTCGCGGAGGGGTCCGGGAAATGCATATTCTTCGGTCGGGAGGTCCGCCAGGTCGTCAGGAGAGATCATGGTGTGAACCCTAGTACGCACCTCCGACGGTGCTGCGGGGCCGACTCCGGCGCACCATTTCCGTCGAACGGATGCCGTCAGCTCGCGAGGCGTACCAGCCGATGCCGTCTACGCCTGGGCGGCCGCCAACTCAACCGCGGTCAGCGGACGCGAGGCAAAGACGAGCCGCACCGCCGATGGGTCAGGATTACCGGCATCCGGCCCCCAGCCGACCAAGTGCAGACCCAGCTTCTCGGCGACCGCCCTCGAAGCGACGTTCTCCTCGAGGAGATACGCAATCACGGGCCGTCCGTCGTTGAGAACCCGGGCACGCTCCAGTGCCTGGCGGCCAAGTTCGGTCGCCAGGCCTTTGCCCTGCGCGCAGGGTGCGAGGCGGTAGCCGAGGTTCCAGGCCACTCCGCCGAGCGATGACAGTCCGCCATAGCCGGCGATTGTGTTCGTCCCGCGCTCCCGAACGATCCAGGTGCCGATGCCATCTTCGGCCCAGCTTCGGGTCCAACGCTCGAGCGTTGCCGCGGTCTGGGAGATGGCTGTGTTCCGAAGCGAGGGGTAGTGATCCCAGACCCTCGGGTCGCTGAGGATCGCGTAGAGCCCGGGCGCGTCATCCGCCGTCGGCCGGTAGAGGTTGAGCCGCTGCGTTGCGTCCTCAGGGATGCGGGAATCGAGAAGAGTCACAGAGTTACGGTAGCCGGTTGGTCCGGAGCGCGGTGGAGTCGTCAGTCCCCTTGCCAGGGGACCGGTTTCGTGCATGGAGCGCGCCGGCGGCAACTTGAGCGGCAGCCACCTCAACCCCGTCGCGCCGGATCAGCCCGGCGCCGTTCACGGCGGCAGCGCGCTGAACGCGCCGCCGATTCTTACTGCGTCACCGTGGTGCGGATCCGGTACAGGCTCGTCGACGCCGTCAGGTAGAGCTCCGTGCCATCCGGCCCACCGAAGCAAACGTTCGACACCACTTCAGGAACCGGGATATCGAGCAACAGCTCGCCGTCCACCGCGAACACCTGGACAGCATCCGAGGATGAGGTCCACACCCGGCCCGCAGCATCCACGCGGAACCCGTCGGGCGTGCCTGACGGCTTGACGAAGACCCGCCCCTCCCCCGTCGCAACGTCATAGGCACGAATGTGCCGCACCGCTTCGCCGCCGGTGTCGGCGACGTACAGCAGGGTCTCGTCCGGCGAGAATGCGAGCCCGTTCGGGTGCACCATGTCGGTGATCACGGGCGTCGCGACAGCCGTGGTCGGATCGAAACGGAAGACGAAGCATCCGCCGTACTCCTCCTCGCCCGGGTGCCCCTCCCGGCCGCTTGCCTGAATGCCGTAGGGCGGATCGGTGAACCAGATCACCCCATCGGATGCCACGACGACATCGTTCGGGGAGTTGAAACGTCCTCCTTCCCAGTGATCGACGAGCACCTCGACCTCACCGTCGACCTCGCGTTCGACCGCGCGACGTCCGTGACTGCACTGCACGACCCTGCCTTCACGGTCGAGGGTGCGGCCATTGGTGTACTCGACGTTCTCGCGGTGCACGTGGGTCTCGCCGCTGGCCCGGTCGAACTCGAGGATGCGGTTGTTCGGGATGTCGCTGAACCGCACCGACTGGCTGTCCGGCAGCCAGAGCGGGCCTTCGAGCCATTCGCCGCCGGTCCAGAGCTTCTCCAGCTCGCCGGCGAGCAGGGTCGTGTTGTCAGCGGATGCGTTCTGAGCTGGTGTCGGCATGGCCCCAAGCTAGCAACACGTCGCCCCGGGCGCACCTGTCCGCTTGCTCCGTCAGAAATGGCTGCTCCGTGGCATCCGTTCGCTTGCTCCGACAAAAACGGTCGCTGATTTCGAGAATCAGCGACCGTTTCTGGCCGAGCAAGGCTCCAGCGACCATTTGTGGCCGAGCAACGACGCCACGACCCCGCGGTTAACCAAAAGTGACAAACCGGTTGACCAAACCGGGGCCGGGGGTAGAAGATGATCACGCGGTGGGACGAAACCTGATGAAACGTCACGCGACCTGTCCCGCTGGCTGCCCGCACAAAATGACCCGCAAAGGAGCGGTAGATGCCACCATCCCGGAGTCGCCTGTACGTGAAACTCGCTGGAGTAGCGGTTGCGCTTGTCGTCGTCGTCGCGGCCGTCGCGAGCACGAAGGTGCTTTCGGTGGACGAGGCGGCCGAGGCTTCCCAAGCCGGGGCGTTCGAGCCGAAGGAGTATGCCGCTGAACGTTTCGACGATGAGATTGTTCCGGCGATCACCGACGACGCCGTCGATCTGGCGCCATTGCTTCAGGACCTCGCCGGCGGCGCCGACGAAGCCGACTTCGGCCACTCAGCCGGGTCCTCAAGCGCCTACTCGTTCCCCGTGACGTTCACCGGTGTCGCTGGGACGCCGAACGGCTCGATTCTCCCTGTCACCGTAGATGGTCTGCCGGAGGGCGTCGTGGTGCAGGTGCAGATCGGGCCCGCGATCAACGGAACTGCCATCCGAGATGCGACCGGCACGGTCAGCTTCAACGACTTCACCAACCAGCTTGAGTTCCAGGAAGTCGCAACCGAACTCAACACACTCGTGAAAGAGCAGATCCTCTCCGACGTTGATCCCACAACTCTGGCCGGTAAAACCATCACCGTCACGGGCGCGTTCACCCGGGTGAATCCGGCGCTCGTGTCGGTCGTTCCAGTGGAGTTCGAGGTCACACCATGACCGACACCGATGATGTGGTGATGCGCGCCATCGGCATCACAAAGACCTACGGCGCCACCCGTGCCCTCAAAGGCGTGGACTTCTCGATCCGGAAGGGGACGGTCACTGTGCTCTTCGGAGAGAACGGTGCCGGCAAGTCAACGTTGATGAAGATCCTCAGCGGTGTGGAATCCCCGACCTCCGGGACCCTGGAACTGGACGGCGAACGGTTACAGCTTCGCGACACGGTCGATGCGGCTGCTCGTGGAATCGCAATCATTCATCAGGAGCTCAGCCTCGCGCCGAATCTGAATGTGCGCGACAACATCTACATGGGGCGCGAAAAGGCGCGCGGCGGCCTACTCATCGACTACAGCTCAGAGACCGCGACAACGGCGCGGTTGATGGAACGACTCGAAGAACGACTCGACCCCAAGACCCTCGTCAGTGATCTGCGCCTCGGTCAACAGCAGATCGTTGAGATCGCGCGCGCCCTTGCGGGCAATGCACGAGTCCTGATCATGGATGAACCCACGTCCGCGCTCAGCGGCAGTGAGGTCGAAGTCCTGTTCAAGCTCATTCGCGAGCTCACCGCCGAGAACGTCGCGATCGTGTATATCTCGCACCATCTCGAGGAAGCGCTGGAAATCGCAGACCATGCCGTGGTATTCCGTGACGGCGACCTGGTCGCGATCGGCGACAGGGACGAGATCGACCTCGGCTGGGTTATTTCCCACATGGTCGGCCGCGACGTCGGCGACCTCTCCCCCGACCTCCTCGACACGTTCGGCGAACCGGTGCTGTCGCTCGAGAACATCGTCATCGCTGACCCCTCTAATCCTGCGCGACTCGCGATTGATGACGTCTCCCTGGAGGTTCGGGCCGGAGAGATCGTCTGCCTCTATGGGCTGATGGGTGCAGGGCGCACGGAGCTGCTTGAAGCGCTCGCCGGCCGGACGTCAATCCAATCGGGAACGGTGCGACTCAAGGGCAAAATCATCGGGAAGGAGACGGTGGCGGAGCGCATCGCCCGAGGCCTCGCGCTCGTCCCCGAGGACCGTCAGCGCGACGGACTCGTCCAGACAATGTCGGTCGGCGAGAACGCGTCGCTCGCGAACCTCCTGGCTTTCGTGAAGGGCGTAGTGCTGAACCGCCGTCGCGAGCGGGCGAGCGTCGACCGAGTCATTCAGGATGTGCGCGTCAAAACGTCGGGACCAACCGCAGCGATCTCCTCCCTCTCCGGCGGCAACCAGCAAAAGGTTGTCATCTCCAAGATCCTCATGACGGAGCCCGACGTCATTTTGCTCGACGAACCGTCCCGCGGGATCGACGTGGGTGCCAAGGCGGAGATCTTCGGTCTGATGGCACGCGAAGCACAACGAGGGCTCGGCGTACTCTTCGCCACGTCCGAGGTTGGCGAAGCGCTCGGCGTCTCCAACCGGGTCATTGTGCTGTCGAAGGGCCGCATTGTGGGCGAGTTCAACCCAAAGAACACCGACCGCGAGGGCCTCATGGTGGCCTCCGGTGAATCAACCGAAGCTGCGCAATCAGAGAATGGACTCGGACAGTGACTGCAACGACAACGGGCCAGCTCCCATCGACGAACGGCCGCGGCCCGGGCGACAACTCCACCAAGGGCGCCAAGCGAGAGGTGGACTGGCTCGGCGTCCTGCTCGAGGGCCGCGCATTCATTGCGCTCATCGTCCTGATCATCATTTTCGCGTTGCTGTCGGACTCGTTCCTCACCTTCAACAACCTGGTGACGATGACGAAGCACGTCGCCTACAACGCGATCCTCGCGCTCGGGATGCTGTTCGTGATCCTCAAAGGTGGAATCGATCTCTCTGTGGGATCTACCGTCGGGCTCTCCG
>JAZQRG010000407.1:0-7890 GCA_045629445.1 Mycetocola sp.
TGAACGACGAGTCCGGTCCGGTTCCCCTCCCCCACGTGTCGTCGAGCAGCCCGGCGATCCGGGCGTAATCGTCGAGCGAGGAAGCCGACCGAACGACGATGCCGGCGGCATCCGCTGCGGCGTTCGCCTGTTGCCGGGCAGACGTCACAGAACGGATTCTTTGCGGTCGGGAACGGCCGCGGATTTCTTCCCCTTCGGTTCGCCGGAGATGCGGGAGGCGAATGGCGCCCAGAGGATGAGCACGACACCGGCACCGAGCAGCGCACCGCCGATCGTGTCGGTCAGCCAGTGCACGCCGAGGTAGGTGCGGGAGAACATCATCAGTGCAACCCAGATCGTCCCCGCCGCCCAGACCCAGACGCGGGGGAAGATGATGCCGAGTGCGACCGCCATGGTCGCCGCGTTCGCGACGTGCCCGGATGGGAATGATCCGAAGTCGCTGTTCACGAGCATCTCCTCGGGCCGCGCGCGGCCGACGAGGCTCTTCAGCAGTTGGGCGACACCGACGCTGACGAGGGAGGAGATGGCGAAGAACAGGGACGCCCATGGCCGTTTGATGAGCAGCAGGACGATCACGATCAGGATCGGGAGGATGTAGGTGCCGAAGATTCCGCCACCGATCCAGTTCATGCCGTAGGACAGCCACTCGAGGAACGGCAATCGTTCTTCGAACAGTTCCTCGCTCCACTCGGAGTCGATTTCAAACGGGAGCGTGTTGCCCCGCTGAACGATGAGGAACGCCAGGAGCGCCCCGAGGGCGACGGCGATACCGCCCGAGATGTATGGCCAGCGGCTGGTGACGCGTTTCGCGGACGGGTCTGCGTGAATGTCTGACATTGGTTAATCATGCCCGGCGCGGCGCGATTGCGCTTATTCACTCGTGCCGTTGACAGATCGCGACTGGCCATGTATCTCCCCTCGAGATACCTGGCCAGCCGCGGTCAGGTCACAACATCGTTGCTGTGAGGCTCAGCGGAGTGATGTCGACGCGCACATACCGCTCCGATGCCGGGGTAACGAATGCCGTCGGTCCGGTGATCTCGACCCGGGATTCGGTCTCGCGAATGTCGCAGGACGGTCCGACCCAGAGTTCGACGGCACCGGGCTCGACGATGCGTCGCATTTTCGCGTCCGAAAAGGCCAGTCGTGTGGTCGGAACCTGAAACTCGACGGTGACCGCTTCACCCGGCGCGAGTGTCACGCGCGAGTAGCCGAGGAGCTGGGCAACGGGCCGCGTGACGCTTCCCTGAACATCGCGGGCGTAGAGCTGCACGACATCCGCGCCCTCGACGTCGCCGGTGTTCTGCACGCGAACTCGAGCGGTAAATGAACCGCCCGCCTCGACCTTCGGCGCGTCGACCGACAACTCCGACCGCTCGAACGACGTGTACGAGAGTCCGTGACCAAACGGCAGAACGGGCGCACTCGACGCACTCGTGATCTCGTTCGGTCCGCCCAGAATCGGGTGGAGGTATGAGAACGGTTGCGCACCGGCCGAACGCGGCAGCGAAACGGGCAACCGGCCGGAGGGAACGACACGCCCGCTGAGGACTCCGGCGATCGCGCCGGCACCCTCCTCACCGGGGAAGAAGGCCTGAACCACAGCACGCGAGGCGGAAGGTCCATCCAGCGCCCACGCGATCGCGTACGGCCGACCGGTGAGGAGAACCAGCACGACCGGTGTCCCTGTCGCGACGACGCGCTCGATCAGTTCACGCTGGACACCGGGAAGCTCGAGGCTCTCGACGTCGTTGCCCTCCCCAACGGTGCCGCGACCGAACAGGCCGGCGCGGTCACCGGCGACGACGATCGCCAGCTCGGCTTCCCGTGCGGCCTTCACAGCCTCATCGATTCCCGACCGGTCGTCGCCGTCGACCTCGCAACCGCGGGCAACGACAACGTCGGTCGCGGGCAGCTCGGTGCGAAGCGCCTCTGCAAACGACGGGATCTCGAGGCCGAGCGGGACCTCGGGGTGGTGTGCCAGGACGTGGTTCGCGAACGAATAGCAGCCCATAAGCGCCTCGGACGAGTCCGCGTTCGGGCCAATGAGCGCAATGCGGCTCGGAGCGTCTGCGCCCGATGGCAGCGGAAGGGTTCCGTCGTTCGAGAGGAGGACAACCGATTCCTCGGCAAGACGACGAGCGACATCGCGGTGAGCCGGGGAGTCGAGGTCGACGGTTTCGGGCGGCGAGTCGAACGCCTCATCGAGAAGTCCCAGCTCTTCTTTCTGGGCAAGCAACCGCAGTACGGCGCGGTCGACGATCGCGACGTCGGTCTGGCCGGAGCGAACCCGCTCGGCAAGCGGCTCGAGGAAGGCATCGCCGGTCGGGAGTTCAATATCGATACCGGCCGCGAGCGCGAGTTCGGCCGCGTGGCCGAGATCCTCGGCGACCGCGTGCATGACCTTGAGGAATGCGACGGAGAAGTAATCGGAGACAACGACACCGTCGAAGCCCCACTGACCGCGCAACACCTCGCCGAGGTAGCTGTCGTCGGCGGCGACGGGAATGCCGTCGATTTCGGCATATGAGTTCATCACCGAACGCACGCCGCCATCGAGAACGGCCATCTCAAACGGCGGGAGCAGGACGTCGGCGATCTCACGGGGGCCGGCGTGCACCGGTGCGTGGTTGCGACCGCTCTGTGACGCGGAGTAGCCGACGAAGTGCTTGAGCGTGGCGTGCACGCCCTCCGACTGCAACCCGCGGACGTATGCCGTCGCGATCGTGCCGACAACGTACGGGTCTTCCGCGATGCACTCGTCGACACGACCCCACCGTGGATCCCGAATGACATCGAGCACCGGGGCGAGACCCTGGTGGATACCGAGGGTCCGCATCGATGTGCCGATGAGCGCGCCCATTTCTTCGACCAGCTCCGGGTCAAACGCCGCTCCCCATGCCAGTGGGGTGGGGAAGGTGGCCGCTTGCCAGGCCGCAAGACCGGTGAGGCACTCCTCGTGAACGAGAGCCGGAATCCCGAGTCTCGTCTCGTCCTTCAGCCGGCGCTGTTCAGCCCACAACCATTTCGCGCGCTCGATCGGTTCAACCGGCCTGGTCCCGTACACCCGCGTGAGGTGGCCAAGACCGTGCTCCGTGGCATCCGTGTATTTATTGCTCGACGCCATCTCGCCCTGCATGGGGGCGACGATGTCGGTGCCCTGATCTACCCAGTACCCAACGAGTTGAGCAAGCTTTTCTTCCAGTGTCATCTGGGAGTGCAGCTCGCGCACTCGCGCCGATGTTTCAGGCACGCCCGAATACTCCATTACGTTCTCTCTTCTGTGTTTCTTATCGTCGGATGCCATGGGCACGGTTGCGGCCGAGCCGTCGTTTAGCCCTTGACGGCTCCGGTCAATCCGCCGACGATACGACGCTCGAACAGGCTGAAGAAGATCAGCGCGGGAATCATGGACAGCGAGGTAAACGCGAGCACCTTCGCGGTATCCACCGAGTATTGCGAGGCGAAGGATTGCACACCGAGTGGCAGCGTGAACGACGCTTCATTGTTGAGGATGAACAGCGGGAGGATGTATCCGTTCCAGCTGCCGATGAACGCCAGGATGCCCGTCGTGATGACGCCGGGAACCGCGAGCGGCACGACCATGCGCCAGAAGAAACCGATCCGCGAGCATCCGTCGATGAACGCCGCTTCTTCGATCTCGTCCGGGATCGCCCGGAGGAACGGAACCAGGATGATGATCGTCGTCGGCAATGCGAACGCGATCTGGGGCAGGATGATGCCGCCGAGGTTGTTCATGAGGCCGAGGTTCTTGATCACGAGGTACAGCGGTGTGATCGCAACGGTCATCGGGAACATCAGTCCCGCTGCGAACAGCGAGTAGAGAATTGCCGTCGCGTTGAACTTGTACCTGGCGATGACGTAGCTCGCCATGAGACCAAGGGTGACAACACCGACGGTTGTGGCGAGTGCGGCAATCGTCGAGTTAAGCACCTGGCGCCAGAACACCGAGCCAGCGAGTACGTCGATGTAGTTCCCGATGTTCCACGGTGAGGGGAAACCCGACGGGTCGGTCGAGATCTGCGCGTTCGTGCGGAAACCGCCGAGGATGATGTAAGCAACCGGAGCCAGCAAGAGAATGATGACGACGATGGCGAGGAGGTATGTGCCGGGGTTGCCCCATGGCAGCTTTGGCTTGAGTTTCGAGAGGATCGGTCGCGGCGCGGGCACGACATCCGTTGTTATGGTCATTTGTCGCTCTTCTCGGTCAGGGCACCTGCGGTGTCGCGCCGCAACACGAAACGCTGGTAGATCAGGGCAACGGCGAGTGAGATCAGGAACAGCACAACGGCGACGGCGTTTCCGTATCCGAAGTTGCCGGAGGTACGGCCGTTCGCGACCATGTATGTCGCCATGGTCGAGGTTCCCGCTGTCGAAGCGATGTACTGGCCCCAGATGATGTAGACGAGGTCGAACAGCTGGAGTGATCCGATGATCGACAGGAAGGCCCAGATCCGAAGGGTCGGGCCAAGGAGCGGGAGCGTGATCTGGCGCTGGATCTGCCAGAAGGAGGCACCGTCGATCTGTGCAGCCTCGGTGAGCTCCTCAGGGATGCCCTGGAGGCCAGCGAGGAACAGGATGACCGCGAAACCGATGTACTTCCACGTGATGATGAGCATCAGCGTCCACATGGCGATGTCAGGGTTCGACAGCCAATCAGCCTGGAGGAAACCGAGGCCAAGTTTCTCGAGCATTCCGTTGAGTGCGCCGTTGGTCTGGAGCATGAGGCTCCAGCCGGTTCCGACGACGACCTCTGAGATGACGTACGGGACGAAGATCAGTACGCGGATGATCGACTGGCCACGCATCTTGCGGTTGAGCAGGAGCGCCAGAAGGATGGCGGCTGGTCCCTGCAGGACGAGCGAGAGCACGACGATGATGCCGTTGTGGCGGACCGCGTCGATGAACGTCGGGTCCTGGAGGATCGTGATGTAGTTCTGGAACCCAACAAAGTCTGTTGCGGGTCCGTAACCCTGCCACCGGAAGAAGCCGTAGTACGCGGCCATGACGACAGGGAAGATGACAAAGGCGAGGAAGACGATTAGTGCCGGCCCGACGAGAAGGGCGATCTCAATGCGGGTCGCCCAACTCATCTTTCGCCGGCGAACCGGGGGCGACGTGACGCCGCCCCCGGTCGAACCGTCACCCGCGTTCACCCGAAGTTCTGAGGGTGACTGAGTGCGAGTGGTCATAGTGTGGCGAACCTAGCCCTTCTTGGCTGCGTCGTTGACGGCTGAGACGAGCCCAGCCGCGTCGGTCTTGCCAGCGAGGAGGTCAACGACGGCCACGTTGAGCGCGTTACCGATGTTGAGCCCGTAAACCGTGTCGAGCCACTGCGAGACGTACGGTGCCTTGTTGTAGGCCTCGAGGATCTGCTTGAGGTACGGCTCTTCGACAGCTTCCTGGGCAACAGTGTTGACCGGAGGAGCGTTGAATGCGGCGTAGTACTCCTTCTGCACGTCAGCGGTTGCGAGGTAGTTGAGGAAGTCAACACACTCGGCCGGTGCGTCTGCACCACAGGAGTAACCATCAACACCACCGAGGACCGAGCCGGGCTCGCCCTCTCCACCGGAGATCTCCGGGAACGGGAACCATGCGAGGTCGGGCAGCGGCTTCTCGTCCGGGGTCAGCGAAGCGATGACGCCCGGGTTCCATGCACCCATGAGCTCCATGCCGGCCTGACGGTTGGCGAGGAGACCAGCTGAGCTGCCTGCACCCTGCTGGGCAGAGGTGGTGAGGAAGCCTTCGTTGAACGGCTCCATGCCGGCGAAGTCAGCAAGCTCCTGAGCTGCGTCCTCCCAGCACGGTGCGGTGAAGTCCTTCTCATCTGCGGCCTTCGCCAGGGTGTCTGGCGAGCAGGCACGGAGCGCGAAGTGGTAGTACCAGTGTGCTGCGGGCCATGCGTCCTTTGCGCCGAGGGCGATCGGCTGGACGCCGCTGTCCTTGAGCTTGGTGACGGCGGTTTCGAGGTCTTCGATCGTCGTGGGCGTTTCGGTGATGCCCGCCGCGGTGAAGAGGTCCTGGCTGTAGAACAGCCCGCCGGGAAGAACGGCAACCGGCATGGCGTAGATCTTGCCGTCGAGGGTGTTCGCCTTGAATGAACCTTCAGGAATCTCTTCCGTCGCGGTGTCAGACAGTTTGTCGGTCAGGTCCATCAGTTGTCCGGCAGCCACCATGGCCGCCATCTTTCCGCCTCCGCGCTGGAGGAAGATGTCAGGGGCGTCGCCCGAGTTCAGCGCCGTCTGGAGCTTTCCGTCGAGGTCTTCGTTCTGAATCGACTGAACCTTGATGGTGACGCCGTCGTTTGCCTTCTCGAAGTCGGCGACGGTCTTGTTCCAGAATTCCTTGCCCGGACCTGTCGTCGAGTTCTGCCAGAGCGTCATTTCGACGGATCCATCGCTGCTGGATCCCGCGTCGGCGCCACTGCAGGCGCTCAGCGCGAGCGCTGCTGCCATCATGACTGCGGACCCGGCGAGGATTTTTCGTGACTTCATGTCTCACCTGTTCTCTTCGTTGAGCGACGCCCATCAAGGACGCCGTGGTGCTTCACCGGCTGGGTGCCGGTTCTTCGTGCCGCTTTCCTTTGCTGTGGAGGCGACGGAGGGGTGTGTTTACTCGTCTCGACAGTTGACGCGCTTGGCCCGAGCTCTGCTCCGAATCCGGGACCGCGCGCTCTCCTGCTGCGACAGAGGAACTCTCGAAGTTTTGCAAGCGAAACGTCATGTGTCAAACGTTTTCGAAAACCTTTTCCACGAGTGCTATCGTCAGCCTATGACACGACGAGTGACAATTCACGATGTGGCAAACGAGGCGGGTGTCTCGGTCGCCACCGTCTCAAAGGCGGTCAACGGGCGCTACGGCATCGCCGCGGAAACGTCACGCCGCGTGATGGAGGCCGTCGACAAGCTCGGCTACGCTTCGAGCCTGGTTGCCAGTAGCATGCGGTCTCGCCGCACCGGCGTTATCGGAGTGCTCGTCGCCGACTTCGAGCCGTTCAGTGCGGAAATCCTCAAGGGTGTGAGCATCGCCTTGCGCGACTCCGAACTTGACTTGCTCGCGTACAGCGGCTCCCGCCAGCGCGACAGCACCGGCTGGGAGCGGCGTTCGCTTTCACGGCTCAGCGGCACCCTCATCGACGGCGCCATCATGGTGACCCCGACGGTCATCAACGCCTCCTCCGACATTCCGATCGTGGCGATCGACCCGCACGCAGGGCCCATGGACCTTCCCACCGTCGAGTCAGACAACTTTGGCGGCGCTCTTCTCGCAACCCGCCACCTGATTCAGCTGGGACATCGTCGCGTCGGCTTCGTCGCCGGTCGCCCTGACCTCAGGTCATCCCGATTGCGTGAAGCCGGTTATCGACAAGGGCTCCAGGAAGCCGGAATCCCGTTCCGCCAGGAGCTCGTGCGTGTCGGCCTGTACCAGCAGGACACGGCAAAGGAGAGCACAGCATCGCTCCTGAACCAACCCGATCGACCGACCGCGATCTTCGCGGCCAACGACCTGTCTGCAATCGCCGTCATTGAGCGGGCCTCGAGCCTGGGACTCACCGTCCCTGGCGACCTGTCCGTCGTTGGCTTCGACGACATTCCTGAGGCGGCACGACTCTCCACCCCACTGACGACGATTCGGCAGTCAATGCAGCGCCTTGGCGAGGAAGCCGTTGAGATCCTGCTCGCGCTAATGGAAGGCAAGGAGCCGACCGAGATGCACGTTCGACTTCCGACGGCCCTCGTGCGACGAGCGACAACCGCTGCTCCCCCGGCCTGAGCGCACGGGTTCCGTAACGATCGCACGGTTCGCGGAGAGCTCCGTCTGAGCACCCTCACGCGCCCTCTTCCCCCGCTACCCGAGGGAATGGCCGGC
>JAZQRG010000408.1:0-6178 GCA_045629445.1 Mycetocola sp.
GTGTGCGTCGAGGACCAGCGCCGACCTGCGCACGCCTTCGCGCGCGAGGACGCCGAACCAGAGCCCGAGTTCCACAACCTGTCCGTCGACGCTGACCCACTGGGCTTCGCAGTCGTCAGGGATGAGCGATCGATCAAAGCCTGGCCCGAGCTTCACTCCGGTCGGTTTCGTCGCTGCCAGGTCGAACACCAGGTCGAGGGACGGACTGTAATCTTCCGGCTTCGTCAGCCTGGTCGTCTGTGAGTGGCCAGCCGTTCGCCGAGCGGGGTCGAAGTAGAGCCCGTCGAACTCGCTCGTGTCCACATCTTCGGCGCGCGCGTGCCTAACCTCGGCCGTTGTAAACGGAGCGAGGTTGTAGCTCGCAACGGTTGCCGTGACTTCATCGGCATCGACCGCTGTGACCTCGAGGTCGATCGCTGCCATCGCCATGGCATCCCCGCCGATGCCGCAGCCCAGATCCGCGACCCGGGTGAGACCGGCAGCACTGAAGCGACCCGCGTGGAGCGCTGCGACCCGCAACCGGGTGGCCTGCTCAAGACCCGCTTCGGTGAACAGCATGCGCGACGCGAACTCGCCGAACTTCGCAACGGCCTTCCTCCGCAGTCGAACCTGGGTCAGCACGGCAGCAACCAGCGAGGGGGAGTGGCCTTGGGCGCGCAATCGCGACACTGCCCCAACCACGTCAGTGACGGCATCCGCCGCGGAGACGTCGTCAATGAGGGTGAGCCCATTCGGTGTCAACAGTTCAACGAGTTCGGCTCTTTCCATCCGGTAAATCTACCAAGCCCGATGCCGTGTGTCGGCGCCTGGTTGGCACTCACGTTGCGAGAGTGCCAGTGGTTCCCTACACTGGCATTAGCACTCTCGATGTGAGGGTGCTAACTCAAGTCTTAGTTCAGAAAGAGGTCAACCGTGTCGGTCAGCATCAAGCCGCTCGAGGATCGCATCGTCATCAAGCAGGTCGAGGCAGAGCAGACCACTGCTTCCGGTCTCGTCATCCCTGACACCGCCAAGGAAAAGCCCCAGGAGGGCGTCGTCGAAGCTGTCGGCCCCGGCCGCATCGACGACAACGGCAACCGGGTACCGCTCGACGTCGCCGTCGGTGACAAGGTGATCTACTCCAAGTACGGTGGAACCGAAGTCAAGTTCGATGGCCAGGACTACCTGGTTCTCTCGGCTCGCGACGTGCTCGCGGTTGTGGTTCGCTAACTTCCCCGAACAGAGAAAAGACTCGGATGCACAGCATCCGGGTCTTTTTTATTAATGGACCGCCGCTCAGCGTTCGTTCGAACGACGAGTAGCATCGTCGAGTGCACACGACCCCAGAGTCAGAGTCCGCAGCCAGTGCTGTTCCGGTGTCCGGGGTACCGCCCGTCGCGCAGTTGAGCCGTCCCGGACTGATCTTCGCCGTGAGCGCGTATACGCTCTGGGGAATCCTGCCGCTCTATTTCCTGCTGCTCGCGCCCACCGGTCCGTTTGAACTCGTCGCAGCCCGCGTGCTGTTTTCCCTCGTTTTCTGTGCGCTGATTCTGACCGTGACGCGCCGGTGGAGTCCATTTCTCGCGCTCGCGAAGAACCCACGGGTGTCATTCACGCTCGCGCTCGCCGGTGTGCTCATCTTCGTCAACTGGCAGACCTATGTGTACGGCGTGCTTAATGGGCAGGTGGTTGAGACGGCACTCGGCTACTTCATCAACCCGATCGTCACCGTGTTCCTCGGTGTCTTCTTCCTGCGGGAACGTCTCCGCGTCGTGCAATGGATTTCGGTGGGGATCAGCATCGTCGCCGTGCTCGTCCTTGCTATCGGAGCGAACGGTGTGCCGTGGATTGCCCTCATCCTTGCCTTCTCCTTCGGGCTTTACGGCTTTATCAAGAAACGGGTGGGTGGCGCTGTCGATGCCGTTTCCGGGCTGACTCTCGAGACGGCATGGCTGGCTCCGCTCGCGATTGTTCAGCTTGTCGTCGTTTCGGCGACCGCCGGGCTCACGATCGGTCAGGTCAGTATCCTCCACACCGCACTTCTCGTCGGTACCGGCGTCATCACTGCGGTGCCGCTGTTGTTTTTCGCCGCCGCGTCTCGCCGTCTCCCGCTCATCTACATGGGCTTCATTCAGTTCTTCGCACCGGTCATCCAGTTCCTCGTCGGAGTGCTGGTGCTGCATGAGGCCATGCCGGTCGAACGCTGGATCGGTTTCATCCTGGTCTGGATCGCGCTCGTCGTACTGACGACCGACACGGTCGTCGGCGCACGCAAATCTGCCCGCCAGCGCAACAAAACTGCGTGAGAGACGTCCTGAGCGCAAATGGGGGGTGCTTGAACTGTAACGATTGCGTCGCCGTTACACGTATGTAACGCCCACGTATTGTTCGGTGACGATTGCTCGAATATGTTGGCACCACGACAGTATTTAGCGCTGTCGGTTGGATACACGACACAGCATAGGAGCAACATGGGCGTCTTCACCCGGGCTACGGCCTCCCGCTCACGCACCCGCACGATCACACTGGGTTCTCTCGCAATCCTCGGAGCCAGCGCGCTGGTCCTTACCGGTTGCAGCAGCCCAGGTGGCAGTGAAGGTGACAATGACACGCCAGCAGGCGACCTGACACTCAAGATCGGGACGCAGCTGCCGCAGACAGGTAACCTCGCATTCCTCGGCCCGCCCGAGGAAGCAGGCGTCGGACTCGCCGCAAAGGAGATTAACGACGCTGACCTCGGTATCGAGATCGATGTCGTCTACGGCGACTCTGGCGACACCGACAACAAGGCATACGCAACAGAGGTCCCGCGACTGCTCCAGGAAGGAGTGTCCGCGATCATTGGCGCTGCTGCCAGTGGTGTGACCAAGCTCTTCATCGACCAGGTCACCGGTGAAGGCGTTATTCAGTTCTCGCCGGCAAACACCTCGGCAGACTTCACGACGTGGGACGACAACGGGCTGTTCTGGCGAACCGCTCCGAGTGACGTGCTCCAGGGTGAAGTTCTCGGAAACCTGATCGCCGAAGACGGAAACGAGACCCTCGGCATCCTGTACCTCAACGACTCGTACGGAACCGGCCTCGCCAAGTTCACGACAGAGGCGTTCGAGAACGCGGGCGGCGAAGTCGTCGAACAGCAGTCGTACAACACCGGTGACACGTCGTTCGACGCGCAGGTCAGCGCGCTCAAGGCTGCGAACCCCGACGCGATCGCACTGATCGCGTTCGAGGAGACCAAGACGATTGTTCCCGCTCTCGCCGGATTCCCCAGCGACAAGCTGTACTTCGTCGACGGTAACCTCGCGGACTACTCGGCCGACTTCCCGGCGGGCACCCTCACGGGGGCTAAGGGAACGTTGCCCGGTCTCGACACCGATTCGCTCGGTGACTTCACCGACCGTCTGCAGGAGTTCTGGCAGGGCGAGGGCAACGACGAGCTCAAGGACTACAGCTACGCGGCTGAATCCTACGACGCTGTTGTTCTCCTCGCGCTTGCTGCAATGGCAGCGGGTTCAACGGAGGGCGATGAGATCGCTGCCAAGCTCCAGGAGGTCTCCGGAGGTTCCGGTGACGGCGAGAAGTGCGCGACGTTTGCGGAGTGTGCTGAACTGCTCAACGATGGCGAAACCATCGACTACGACGGAAACTCAGGGCCGGTGACGTTCGACGAGAATGGTGACCCCACTGAGGCGACCATCGGTATCTTCCAGTACAAGGAAGACAACACCTATGAGCGCATCGCCAACTAGTCGAATCAACTAGCACAGACTGAAGGGTCACGGGAAACCGTGGCCCTTCAGCCGTTAACGGCCGCGGAATCTGTGAGCGGTGTGCATCCGCCGTCGCCTTAGTCGGCAGCCGAAATGTGACGTATCGCCGCGAGAAATATCGCGTGTTCGCTGGAGCCCTGTGTTAGCGTCGTGTCACCCGTTCGGGTGCGGTCCGCCGATCGCACGCATCGAGAATCCACAAAGAAGTGATTGCACATGACACCACTCTCACGGCGCCAGCTGCTCGGCGCTGGGCTCAGCTCAGCGGCTCTCGCAATGCTCACCGGATGCGCCACTCCAGGAACCACCTCCGTCAACTCACAACCGGTGATCGCCGCCGCGTCGGGCGGAGAGAAGATCACCCTGAAATATTGGGCGTGGCTGAAGGACCTGCAGAAGGTCGCCGATGTCTGGAACGCCTCGCACCCCAACGTTCAGGTCGAAGCGGTCTGGATACCCGGCGGCAACGACGGCGGATACCAGCAACTGTATGCGGCGCTCGCCGCGGGAGGCGGGCCAGATATCGGGCAGGTCGAGCTGAGGAGCATCCCTGAGTTCATGCTCGTGAACGGCCTCGTCGACCTCTCCCGCTACGGCGCCGATGACTACGCGCACCTCTACGACAAGACGCTCTGGAGCCAGGTGAGCTACGTGGACGGGGTTTACGGCATCCCTCAGGATTCCGGTCCCATGGCGATGTTCTACCAGCCCGAGGTGTTCGCCGCCGTCGGCGGTGAACTCCCCGAGACCTGGGATCAGTGGCTCGAGCTTGCGCGGGCACTTCGGGGTGTCGACGCGTACATCGATTGCTTCCCCCTCGCTGATGCCTCAGTCTTCGCCGCCCTCGCTACCCAGGCAGGGGCGAGCTGGCTGAGGGCCGACGACGACGGGTGGGTGATCAACATGACGGATGAGGCGACACTTCAGGTCGCCCGGTTCTTCGACTCCGCTATCGACGACGATCTCGTCGAGGTCGGTTATGCCGCGTATTCACCGGCCTGGTTCGCCGCTGCGGCCGAAGGGCGAATGGCATCCGTTGTCAGCGGCAGCTGGGGAGACGCGATCATCGAGGGTGTAAGCGGGGGTGCTGGCAAGTGGCAGGTTGCCCCCATGCCGGTCTGGGAAGGGTCAGGGTACGGATCGACCTACCTGGGCGGGTCACCCGCCGCGGTATTCGCCAATAGCGCCCACCCGAAGGAGGCCCTCGAGTTCGCCGTCTGGATGACGACCTCTCAGGAGGGCATCGACGCCATGATCGAGAACAGCGGAATCGGCTGGTCGCCATCGCCTGAGATTATCGGCACCAGGCGGCAGCAACCGTCCGAGTTCTTCAGCGGCCAGAACTACAACGAGGAAGTCTTCGTTCCGGCAACGACCCAGCAGAACACCGACTGGTCCTGGTGGCCGACAACACAGCAGTCGTTCAACATTCTGAGCGACGGCTTCCGCAAGAAAGCATCGGGCACCTCGCTCGTCGACTCGATTGCGACCTCTGAACAGCTCGTCATGACCTCCTTTCGAAACAAGGGCCTCACCATCCGGAAGGAGGAGTCATGACATCGACAGCAACGCGGACAACCGCACAGCCGGCTGCGAAGGCGCGCGGCGCGCGAATCGCCGCAACGACGAGGGCCCCGTGGATTCTGCTCGCGCCGTTCCTCGCACTCTTTATCCTCACCTTCCTCCTCCCGATCATTGTGGCCATCGGCTCAAGCTTCACGAAGGTCACACGGAGAGGGCTGTTCGGTGAAGAGGGCGTGACGAGCGAGTTCGCCGGGTTCAGCAACTACGCGCAGGCGCTCGCCGACGGCAACTTCATCGCCTCCATTGGCCGGATGCTGCTGTTCGGGGTTGTGCAGGTGCCGGTCATGATCGTGCTCTGCACGGTCCTCGCCCTCATGCTCGAATCGGCGTCGGCGAAGTGGCCCGGGTTCTTCCGTGCCGCGTACTTCCTGCCGTACGGTGTTCCCGGTGTGATTGCCACGATTCTCTGGTCGTTCCTCTACGTCCCCGGTCTCTCGCCGCTGTTCGACATCGCCGGCGTCTTCGGGATAACGCCCGATTTCCTCGGACCTGACACCGTGCTCTGGTCGATTGCCAACATCGTGCTGTGGAGTTACACCGGCTACAACATGCTGATCATCGTTGCCCAGCTGAAGGCAATTCCGGTCGAACTCTACGAGGCCGCAAAGGTGGACGGAGCATCGACACTGCGGGTGGCGACGAGCATTCAGCTTCCGCTCATCCGCCCGGCGCTGCTGCTCACGACGGTGTTCTCGATCATCGGCACGCTCCAGTTGTTCGCAGAGGCGCAGGTGCTGCAGACCGTGTCTCCCGCCATCGACAGCCAGTACACGCCGAACCTCAGCGCGTACACGACGGCGTTCGCCTACAACGACTACAACGTCGCAGCGGCACAGGCTGTGCTC
>JAZQRG010000409.1:0-12759 GCA_045629445.1 Mycetocola sp.
AAGTTGAGGGCGAGGAAGTGCTTCCAGCCGCGGTTGGCCGACTCAGCTGTCTCGTCCGTGATGTTCCAGAACGGGAGCGCGTTGAGGATGTACGGAACGGCAAGAAGACCGGCGAGGGGGCCCGGCCAGGGTGTGAAAACCAGCAGAAGGCCAGCGAGCAGGTAAGCCGCGACGGAGAAACGCACGGTCGCACGCGCGCCGATAACCGTCGCGATCGAACGGATGCCGCCCTCACGGTCGGCGAGGACATCCTGGACGGCACCGAAAGCGTGGCTGCCCATGCCCCAGAGGAAGAATCCGCCGAGGATGGCGAGAAGTCCGGGGTCAGCGAAGGACGCGCCGGCGAGGGCGAGCCCGAAGACCGCCGGACTGACGAAGTGGGTCGACGAGGTCAGCGAATCAAGAACGGGGATCTCCTTGAACCGCAGCCGTGGCGCGCTGTACGCGAGAACCGCGAAGATGCTCACCGCGAGGACGAGCGTCGACACGCCGGAACCAACGGCGACGAGGTAGATCAGGAACGGCACGTTGGTGACCGCGACGGCCACGAGGATCGGCCGATGGAGCGACCGGGAAAGCACGGCACCCTCAACGCCGCCCTTCCGGGGGTTCCTGAGGTCGGACTCGTAGTCGAACACGTCGTTGATGCCATACATCGCGAGGTTGTACGGCACGAGGAAGTAGAACGTTCCGATCCAGAACACGAGGTCGAGTTCGCGAGTCGTCATGAAGTACGCGGCCGCGAAGGGGAACGCTGTATTCACCCAGCTCAGCGGGCGTGACGAGAGCAGGATCGCCCCGAGTGTCTTCATCGTTTCTCCTCCGGTGTCCGGCCGGGAAGCAGCATCCACAGGGCGGGAAGCAGCACGGCAGCGGCGATCGCGTACGCAAAATCTTCGAGGGGCGCCAGGACCAGGAACGCGCCGCTGATGACATCCGGGTTATAACCAAACAGACCGACGGCGATCATGATGTTGTCGAAGACGGCGGTCATCACGAGCACGACCACGAGGGTGAGTGCGATTCGAGCGAACGGATGCCGTTCCGGCGTTCGCCTGGCCGCCCGAAGCGCGGCAACGATGCCGAGGGTGAGCGCAGGCACGAGAAACACGAGGTTGAGAAGCCAGTAGGTCACGACGGTTCCCCGCTTCGGGCGACACTGTCGCCCCGGTCGAACACGAGGGCAGCGCCCTGAAACAGGTTCATGGCGAGGTAGCAGAGGAGCGTGAGGAAGAAGACCTCTTCGAGCGGAAGCTCGGGTGCGAGGAGCAGCCCCGTCATGAATTCGGTCTCACCCCGGTAGAAGATCGACAGCCCGATCCCGGCGAGGTCCCAGGCGAGGAAGAAGACAACGCCGATCACGAGGACGAGAGTCGCGCGTCGCGCATCTGAGAAGAAGAACAGCCGGAACCGTCGGTCGAGCAGCACCATGCAGCCGAGGGAAACCAGGAGGGCACCGAGGTACAGGAACGCCATCAGCGGGCAGCGCCAGCGTCTTCAGCCGGGTGTGCTGCCTTTGTCCTCGTGAGCGGCGTCGGCATCGCCTCAGTGCTCGTATCGCCACGAAGCCGTTTGATGACGAGTTCGGCGCTGATCAGGCACATGGGCAATCCAATGCCCGGAATGCTCGATCCGCCGGCGTACAACAAGCCATCAACCTTCTTGCTGATGTTTCCCGCGCGGAAGAACGCACTCTGGGTCAGGATGTGTGCCGGCCCGAGCGCTGTGCCCTTCCACGTGTTCAGGTCGGCGGCGAAGTCTGCCGGACCTGTCACCTCCCGCACGAGAACGCGGTTAGCGAGATCGGGGATGCCGGCCCACTCGGCCACCTGCGCAATGGCAACGTCCGCGATGCGCTGCACCGTCGCATCCGCTCGTCCGCCGATTGACGGATCGGCTGGAACAGGAACGAGGATAAAGAGGTTCTCGGTACCGGCCGGCGCGACGGACGGGTCGCTCGCGCTTGGCTTGCAGACGTAGAGGGATGCCGGTGAAGGCACGCTCGTTGGTTCGGTGAAGATCTGGCTGAAGTTGTGTTTCCAGTCGCTCGTGAAGAACAGGCTGTGGTGTTCGAGTTCGGGAAGGGATCCGCTCACTCCCAGTGACACGAGAACGGCACTGGGGCCAGCGGTCTTCTTCTCCCAGTAGCTCTCGGGATAGGTCTGCAGGGCGCGAGGCAGCAGTCGGGTCTCACTGTGGTGCAGGTCCGCTGTCGACACGACGAGATCGGCGGCGAGACTGTGGCTCGTGCCATCGCTGTCGGTCCAGGTGACGCCCGTGACGGCGGGTTTGGCACCGGATGCCTGCGGCGCGGTGTCAATGGATGTCACTGTCGCGTTGGTGCGAATGTCGACGCCCTCGGCGCGAGCGAGCGTCGCGATCGTGTCGATGACCGTTGTGAAGCCACCTCGGGGGTAGAGAACGCCATCTTCGAGGTCGAGGTGGCTCATCAGGTGATACATGCTCGGCGTCGTGAATGGGCTCGATCCGAGGAAAACCGCGGGGTAGCCGAGGATCTGGCGGAGCCGGTCATCGCGGAAGTAGCGGGAGGTGAACCTGTCGAGCGACTCGGTGAGTAACCGGACGAGCGTCCGAGTTCGGCTCAGGACATCTTTTCTGACCAGCGGACGGAAGGATTCGAAGGTCGAGTAAAGGAACCGTTTCTTCGCCATCTCGTATGTGTCGGCAGCGGAGTCGAGGTAGCGCTCCAGCTGGGCTCCTGCGCCGTTCTCGATGCTCTCAAACAGTGCGACGTTCTCGGCCCTCGACGCTCGAACGGTGAGCGGCTCGCTCCTGCCCTCGAAGAAGACCCGGTAGCCAGGATCGAGCCGGACAAGATCGAGTTGCTCCGCCGCGGATGTGCCAAGCAGCCGATAGAAGTGGTCAAAAACTTCGGGCATGAGATACCAGCTCGGGCCGGTGTCGAAACGGAACCCGTCTCGCTCTATCAGCCCTGCTCGGCCACCGACATCCGGTTGCTTCTCGAGCAGGGTGACCGCGTAACCGTCTCGAGCCAGGAGCGCAGCCGTTGCCAGGCCGGAGATGCCGCCGCCAATGACGACAGCACGGGTTGCGCCGCTCACGGGAGCTTTCCAGCCGCAGCAGACGCTGCCAGGCGAAGCTTCACCGGGGTGGACACTCGAACCCGGGTGCGGCTGAGCGCACTTGCCGGTGTCACACGGATCCGTTCGGTGAGTTCGCCGAAGAGCAACTGGGCGAGCGCAACAGCTCGCCTCGACGACGGCGGAAGTTCCCCGAGCGCCGAGGAAGAGATCGCGAGGTCGGCGTCGATATCGGCGAGGAGCCTGCGCTTGTCGTCTTCGGAGAACGATGACAGTTCGACCCCCGGAAAATAGTTGCGGCCGAGGACGTCAAAGTCGGCGGAGAGGTCGCGAAGGAAGTTGATTTTCTGAAATGCCGCTCCAAGGTGGCGGGCGCCGTTCACGAGGCGCTCTTCCTTGTCAGGAGTCACGGTATGTCCGTGCAGGAACGCCCGAAGACACATGAGTCCGACAACCTCCGCTGACCCGTAGACATAGGTTCGGAAGCTCTCGGGAGTGTGGGTCATCTCGGTGCAGTCTGCCCGCATCGACGCGAAGAACGGGGCAGTGAGTTCCCTCGGGATTCCTACCTGGCGCGCGGTCAGCGCGAATGCGTGCACGACGAGGTTTGTGCTGTAGCCGGTGGCGCAGGCGAGGTCGGTCTCCGCCTCGAATGCGTTCAGCCGGTTCGCGACCTGTTGCTGGTCGAGGCCAGCGTCATGGGCGACGCCGTCGACGATCTCGTCCGCGACGCGGACGAGCGCGTAGATATTCTTCACGTGGCTGCGGACGTCGGGGGCCAGGAGTCGGGATGCCATACCGAACGAGGTTGAATACCGGTCGATCACCTGCGCCGAGGTTTCGATCGCCACTCGGTCGTAGAGGGCGCTCCCGGTTACGTTTCCGGTTGCCCGTGACCGTACGGACGGAATGTTCAACGGACACGCTCCAGGACTTTTCGGACAATCGGTTGAAGCTCGTTTCGCAATGCGACCGGGATCGCATCAGATGCCAGGTGTTCCCAGGCCCTGTTGGTGAAATCAGCCGCGAGGCTTTCGGCGAAGCTTCGTGCGCCCGAGTCTACGAGAACTCGGCGGATCCGGGCCGCTCCGGCATCATCGAGGTCAGATTTTCCAAAGAGGTCCGCCACCGCCGACCACGACGTGTGGGTGGAAGCGCGCGCGGTGATAACCGTCCTCTTGCCCTCCCGCAGGTCACCGAGAGTGCTCTTCCCCGTGGCCTCTTCACGGCCGAAGACCCCGAGAATGTCGTCGACGATCTGGTACGCGATTCCGATGTTCCGGCCGAAGTGTCCGAGCTGCTCGACTGTCTCGTCGAACGCGCCGGCGAGCACAGCCCCGGATTGCAGTGGCGCCTCGAAGGAGTAGACCGCTGTCTTCAGGCGCTCCATCTCGATGATGTCGTCTACCGTCGGCTGGTCAGGACCGAGCGAGAAGTCGACGTCCGCGAGTTCACCGGCAGCGGATGCTGTGATGGCGTCGTCGAGGAGGCCCCGCAGTCGCAGTCTGACATCGTCAGCGACCCCGGTCCGGTCGACCAGGCGGTAGGCGGCGGAAATCGCGAGGTCGCCCGCGATCACAGCAGCGGACATCCCCCGATGCTCGGCAGCGGGGAGCGGGATGCCCGCCGTCGTTGCGATATCGCGGTAGCTGCCCGAGATATTGGCGTGCCCGCGTCGGACAAAGTCCCTGTCGATGACGTCGTCGTGGATGATCAACGCGGTGTGGAGCATCTCGTAGGCGGCGGCAAGCTGGGATCCTGCCTCGAGGTCGACCCCTCCCAGGGAGGTGTATGCGGTCATGACCATCCGCGGGCGGAATCTCTTGCCGCCCGTCGTGTTCCGTTCGATGACGTCCCAGAGGCGTTCGAAACGATGCCCGTGCTCTCCGGCTTGGTTTCGGGCAAGGGCGAAATAGCGTGCGAGCGCGACATCGACCTGTTGCGCCCCCCGCCAGGGCACCTCAATGAGCTGGTGCTGGTCCATGCGTCAACGGTACTTGACGGCCTGAGAGAGCGTCACATACTTTCGGTTGATTTGCCCCGGCGTCTGCTCGCCCGGCTTGGTCAGGGGCGTGCTGAGGCACAGAATGGAGCCATGAGTACAACGGTTGAACAGGTTGTCCTGCTGGCTGACGATGGTACGCCGGTCGGCACTCGGGACAAGGCGGACGTGCATACCGAAGCCACCCCCCTTCACCTCGCGTTTTCATGCCACGTCTTCGACGATGCCGGGCGAATCCTCGTCACGCGACGTGCGTTGACCAAGGTTGCCTGGCCCGGCGTCTGGACCAACTCGTTCTGCGGCCACCCGGCTCCGGGCGAAGGTATCGAAGACGCCGTTCACCGTCGCGCAGCACACGAGCTCGGGGTGACACTCGACAGCGTGGAACTCGCTCTTCCGGATTTTCGGTATCGCGCGGTGGACGCGTCCGGGATCGTCGAGAACGAGGTTTGCCCCGTCTATCGCGCTACGGTCTCCAGCCCCATCGATCCACGGCCTGACGAGGTCGCCGAATGGCTCTGGGCCGACCCGGCCAGTTTGACAGCGGCTGTCACAGCGACGCCGTGGGCGTTCAGCCCATGGCTGACCCTTCAATTGCCCCTTCTGGCGGAGTTGCCCCTTCTGGCGGCGCTGGCTGGCTCAGCGTCTGGCGCTGTGACTCGAGACGAGCGCGTCAACACGCGCGTCGAGTAGCCTCAACGAAGCAACGACGGCGGAATCGACGATCTCTTCCGGGCTTCCTCCCAGCAGGCGCTCAACGACGTGTATTTCTCCGTGCGGTGAGCGAATCGCGATGAACACGGTCCCGACCTCACGGCCATCCTGCTCGTCAGGCCCGCCGACACCGGTCACCGAGAGGGTCAGGTTGGCAGCTGTGAGCCTGGCGATACCGGCAGCCATCTCCTCGGCTGCCCGAGCCGAAACCACAGGGCCGGGTGCGACACCGAGCACCCGGTGCTTGGTGTCGGTCATGTACGCGACGAGCCCGCCCGCGAACCACCCTGAAGCACCGGGCGCTGCGGCGAGGCGCGCGCACACCTGTCCGCCGGTCAGTGACTCAGCGACCGCGATCCTCAGGGTTGAATCGTTTACCCGTTCCGCGATCGACTCGGCCAACTCGATCGCCTGTTCTCGTGAATTGTCGGTTTCTGTCGCGTTCATTCTCCGATTCTTCCGACGTCGCTCCGCGACTCAAAAGGGGTTGACACCTGTCAGGGGCCTGTCAGGATCCGAGGATGAGCCGGCGAAGGGCAGGTTCAGGCTGCGTCCCCCGGCCGTCGAGTACCTCGCCGGCCCGGTACCGGTCGATCACTCGGGGATCGATGTAGCTCGACCGAGCGACAGCCGGCGTGTTTCCGAGCGCATCCGCCGTCTCAGCGACCGCGGCGGAAATAACTTTGGCCTGCTGCCTCGCCGATGACACAACGCCGAAGTCACGAAGCGCTCGTGCGGCGATAATGCTGCCGTGCAGGGTTCGAAAGTCCTTCGCAGTGAAGTCGCCGTTCGTTCGCAGCCGCACGTAGTCGTTCATGTCCTGGGCGCTGAGTGGGCGCCAGTCGCGACCGTTCTTCCATGCCAGGAGACGGGCATCCGCCCCACGCTTTTTCAGTGAGCGGATCACGGCCGCGAGGTCCTCGTCCGTCGTGTCGCTTGACCACGCCTGACCACTCTTGCCCGGGAATTCCAGCGACACCGTTGACCCTGAAACGCGCGCGTGGCCACAGAGCAGCGTTGTGAGGCCATGACTGCCGTGCTCGAGGGCGAAACGTTCGCTCCCCACCCGAAGACGCGCCGAATCGAGAAGCCTGAACCCCGCCGCGAGCGCACGGTCCCGTGACCCGGTGCCTCCCCGAAGATCCGCTGTGACAAGCCGGCGGGCCGACGGAAGCGCGAGTGCGAGGTCGAGGGCCCTGTCGAACTTCTGCTTGTCCTGTTTCTGCCGCCACACATCGTGGTAAATGTACTGCCGTCGTCCGGCGAGGTCGGTGCCGACCGCCTGGATGTGGCCATTGGCGTACGGCGAGATCCACACGTCGGTCCACGCCGGAGGAATGACGAGAGCCGCTATCCTCTCGATCGTCTCCTCGTCGTGTACGGGCTCACCGTGCGCGTCGATATACCTGAACCCGGACCGCGTGCGCCTTCTGCCGAGCCCGGGGGCTGACGTGTTGCTCTTCCGAAGGCGGGGCATCAGCCGGCCACGCCCGAAGCACGAGGGCGGCAGCCGATCGTTCCCCGCCTCACGAGTTGCGCAGCGCTGAGATGAGATCCGACTTTTTCTTGCGTGAGTACCCGGTGAGTCCGATTTCCTTCGCTCTCTTCTTCAAATCGTTCACTGTCCAGTCGTCGTAGCTTCCCGACTCGCCGCCCTTTTTACCGAGGCTCGATCGTCCCTTGTTCCCGGCAGCGTTCGCAATTCGCGCCGCTTTCTGCTTGGAGGCTCCGTCGTCCCGAAGCTTCTCGTAGAGTTCAGGATCCTTGAGACGCGAGTCGCTGTTGCGTGGCATGTCATGTCCTTTCGCTGATGGCGGTTCAGAGTCCCTTGCCGCCGGTGACAGGGAGAACCGCGCCGGAGACATAGGAGGCGTCGTCCGATGCGAGGTACACGTAGGCGCCGGCGAGTTCGGCGGGCTGGCCGGCGCGTCCGAGCGGCGTGTCACCGCCAAAGCTCTCGACCTTGTCCGGCCAGGACGTTGCGGGGATGAGCGGGGTCCAGATGGGCCCCGGCGCCACCGCGTTCACCCGGACGCCCTTCTCGCCCAGCTGCTCAGCGAGCGCCTTGGTGAACGCGACCTGCGCTGCCTTCGTCATGGCGTAGTCGATCAGTTGCGGAGACGGGTTGAACGCCTGGATGGATGCGGTGGTGATGATCGACGATCCCGGCTTGAGGTGTGGAATAGCGGCACGCGCGGTCCACATCACGGCGTAGAGGTTGGTCTTGAAGACCCTGTCGAATTCCTCGGTCGGCAGGTTCTCGAGACCTTCACGGTTCTCCTGGTACGCCGCGTTGAGCACCAGAACGTCGAGACGGCCGAATTCCGCGATCGTCAGTTCCACAATCTCCGTGCAGTAGTTCTCGTTCCTGGCATCGCCAGGCAAGAGCAGCGCCCGCGTTCCCGCCTTCTCGACCCATTCTGCCGTGTCCTCCGCGTCTTCCTGCTCTTCGGGAAGGTAGGAGATGGCGACGTCAGCGCCCTCACGGGCATAGGCGATCGCAACGGCGCGGCCGATTCCGGAGTCGCCGCCTGTGATGAGGGCGACTCGGCCGGCGAGCTTACCCGAGCCGGTGTAGTCCTCTTCACCGTGGTCGGGGCGGGGATCGGTTTTCCCGAGCAGACCGGGCTGGTCCTGCTCCTGCCGGGGGAATCCGCCGGTGTGGTACTTCGTCCTTGGGTCCGGGTTCTGCGCCTGGTTTGCCACGTGCTCACTCTCCTTGATCGCGGGTGTCGGTTCCGGACGGGAGCACGAGTATCAGCACTGCTGAGATTCCGCGCCGTCACAATCCGGAAAGCTCGGACACACCATACGCGGCGGAAATTACGGCCTTCAAGGGGTGGCGAAACGCCGGGCGCCCCGCTACGGTCGCAAGGTGCCGCCACGGCGCCGAACCCAGCGACAGCTCGTTCTTCGACGTCTCCCGACAGCGGCCAGGTTGAGGAGTACACCCCACATGATGCGTCCATCGGTCCCCCAGGGGCCTTCCCTCTGGCTCGATCGTCCCGACACCATCGAAACCGACCTGTGGCGGGACGGAATGACCGCAGACGTCGTTGTCATCGGGGCCGGTCTCTCCGGTCTCGCGACAGCGCTGATGGCCGCAGAGCAAGGGCAGTCTGTTGTCGTACTCGAGGCGCGCACGATCGGTGCTGCGTCGACGGGACACACAACCGGCAAGGTCTCGCTGCTCCAGGGGTCGCAACTGTCGAGCATCGATAAGGCCGTCCCCCGTGAGTTGCTCGAGGCGTACCTCGCTGCGAACCGGGCGGGCCAGGAGTGGATCCGGCGGTTCGCCGATGCCGAAGGTGTCCGTCTCGAGATGAGGGATGCTGTGACGTACGCGGCAACAGATGCAGGAGCACCGACCATCGCAGCAGAGCTCGAGACCGCATCGTCGCTCGGTCTCGACGTGGTTGCGTTGTCTTCGGTTGAACTGCCCATCGATGTGACGGCCGCGGTCAGCCTTCCTGGCCAGTTCCAACTGGATGCTGTCGACCTGCCCGCTGCCCTCGCTCGAGCTTTCCGTCGAAACGGAGGGCTCATCGTCGACGGTGTCCGCGCGCTCGACGTCGACTCCGGAAACCCGTGCGTCGTCTCAACCGAACGCGGCGATGTCCTTGGAGACCGGGTGGTGCTCGCAACGGGGATGCCGTTCCTGAAGCGGGGCGCTCAATTCGCCACGATCCAGGCGCATCGCTCATACGCGCTGTCGTATCGGTGGGAGGCTCCAGCGCTTCGCGGGATGTACCTCTCCGTCGACGATCCGGCGCGCTCAATCCGCGACTGGACCCGACCGGATGGCCACTACCTTGTCATCGGAGGCAACGACCACCGGGTGGGCGACGGCCAGCCGACGACGTCGAGGGTGGATGACCTTGCCGGGTGGACGACGGCGACATTCGGGGATTTACCTGAAACCCACTCGTGGTCCGCGCAGGACTACCGGGTGTCAGACGGGCTGCCACATTTCGGACCGATCTCGCCGGGCGAGGAGCGGATCTTTATGGCAACCGGGTACAACAAATGGGGAATGGCGAACGGGGCGGCGGCGGGAATCGCCCTGACCGGCCAGTTCACCGGCACGCCGCCCGACTGGGCGACGGCGCTGCGTGGCCGGGTGCCGACACCGAGCGCTCTCGCGACCACGGTTGCGGCCGGTGCGACGGTTGCGGCCGACCTCGCCAAGGGATGGGTCGGGGCCGAGCTCTCGAGCCTGAAGAACGATGAGCCAGCCGAGGGTGACGGCGTCGTCGTGCGTGACGGACTGAAGCCCGTCGCGGTGTGCCGCGTCGACGGCATTGTCACGCGGAACTCGGCGGTCTGCCCACACCTCGGAGGCATCGTCGCCTGGAATGACGTGGGGCGGTCGTGGGGCTGCCCGCTCCACGGCTCTCGGTTCGCCGCGACAGGTGAGGTGCTGGAGGGTCCAGCCGTTACCGGCCTGGCGACCTGACGTCCGCCAGGCGCGTAGGTTCGGACCGGGTCAGGCCGGCTTCTTCTTCTTCGACGTTTTCGCTGGCGCCTTCTTCTTCGCATCACGCGACTTCTCGACGCTGCGCCGAAGGGCTTCCATCAGGTCGATCACCTCACCGGACTCTTCTTCCTTTTCGGTCTCGCCGAAGGTGGCATCCGTGTCGAGGGCTTCGCCCTGTTCGAGTTTGGCCTCGATGAGCGTCCGCAGTTCATCCTGGTACTCGTCGGAGAAACGATCGGGCTTGAAGTCGTCGGCGAAGCTGTCGACGAGTGCGCTCGAGAGCTCGAGTTCCTTCGCCGAGATGCGTACCCGTTCCTTGAGGCTGTCGAAGTCGGCTTTGCGAATCTCATCCCCCCACAGCAGCGTCTGGATGACGAGAACGCCGTCTCGGGCGCGGAGGGCGGCGAGTCGCGTTTTCTGGCGCAGCGCGAATCGGACGATCGCCGTCCGATCTGTCGACTCAAGAGTCTTGAGTAGCAGGACGTAGGCCTTCGATGATGAGGAGTCGGGCTCGAGGTAGTAGCTGCGGTCGAACATCATCGGGTCGACCTGCTCGGTCGGAACGAATTCGACGACCTCGATCTCACGGCTTTTCTCCTGAGGCAGGGATGCCATGTCCTCAGCGGTCAGGACGACCGTACGTTCGCCATCGTCGTAGGCTTTGTCGATGTTCTCGTATTTGATGATCTTGCCGCACACCTCGCACCGCCGCTGGTAGCGGATTCGGCCACCATCCTTATCGTGGACCTGATGCAGAGGGATATCGTGATCCTCGGTTGCGCTGTAGACCTTGACCGGCACATTCACGAGACCGAAGGTGATCGCACCCTTCCAAATTGCTCTCATGGGTATCAGTGAACACTGTTTCGTGACCGCCTGCTAGCGGTTGACACCCGTGTGTCTCGGCCGCCTGCCCGGTGTGGCTGCTTCGGCGGGAGCGTCTGAATCCGGTGAGGAGGCGTGCCTCACGGCGAACGGCACGATCAGCCCGAAGACCACGAGGACGAGAGCGAGCACACCGGCGGCGATGAACCCGGCCGTCCTGCTGAGAACGAAGTCGAAGATCAGCATTGCCGTGCCGATCGTTGCGAGCGATACCCCGACGATGACGGCCCGCACCATTGAGTCTCCGATCGATACCGTGAAGCTCTTGAGCTTTCTTCGGAAGAGGATCCGGTGAAGGCTCACCGGCAACAGGCTTACGACCGTCGTGAGGATGGACACCGAGACGAGCGCGAGATAGAGCGCACGCTGGAAGTCATCGAGTTCGGTGAATCGCGGCTGGAACGCGATGGCAAGGAGGAACGCGGTAAGAATCTGCGTTCCGGCCTGAAGTACCCGAAGCTCCTGAAGCAGGTCCACCCAGTTGCGGTCCGAGCGTTCCGACTCGGTTTCCCTGCGTCCGTCGGGGCTGGTATCCCGGTACCCGGTTGAGCCCGTGTTTTCGTCAGTCATCATCATCGATTCCTTTCGTCGGGCACTTGTTCCGACGTTGCACCCAGCCTAGGGTTTGTTGCGAGCGGCTGACCGACCGCGAAGGCAGCGAACGGAAGGAGCGGAAATGACGAACCTGACAGACGATGACGGTGACCTGGTCGTTCCGGACGATGAGGAACTCGCCGTGCTTCCCGATGAGGACGACGACCTGTACGACGAGGTTGACGGCCTCGACGAGGAGCGTCCTGTCGACGATGTCGAATTCGACCTCGACGGCGATCTCCGGCCGGAAGACCTCTGAGCAACAGCACCGCCACAACGACGAAACGCGGACCCATGCGGATCCGCGTTTCGTCGTGAAGTGCCTACTGGTATGCGGGCGCCGCTCCATGGTGGGCGTCGCCGACCTTGTGCACCCGAAGGTCGTTCGTTGAGCCGGTGATTCCGGGAGGGGAACCCGAGATCACGACGACCTTGTCTCCCACCTGAGCCTTGTTCAGACCGAGCAGGATGTCGTCGACCTGGCTGAACATGGCATCCGTGTGCGTGACCCGGTCGACGAGGAACGTCTCGACGCCCCAGTTGAGCTGCATCCGGCGACGGATGCCTTCGTCAGGCGTCATTCCGAGGACGGGAATCTGGGTGCGGAGTCGCGCCATCCGGCGGACCGAATCTCCGGACTCGGTGAAGACGCAGAGGAACTTCGCTTCGACGAAGTCAGCGACCTCGCTCGCGGCGAGGGTGATGGCCCCGCCCTGGGTGCGCGGCTTCGTGCCGAGCGGTGCGATGCGCTCGAGGCCGTGTTCCTCTGTCGATTCGATGATGCGTGCCATGGTCTGGACCGTGATCACCGGGTACTGACCAACGCTTGTCTCGCCACTGAGCATGACGGCATCCGCACCGTCGAGAACAGCGTTCGCGACGTCCGAGGTCTCGGCGCGGGTCGGAATCGGGCTTGAGATCATTGACTCGAGCATCTGGGTCGCGACGATGACCGGCTTGGCCATGCGGCGGCACAGTTCGACGGCACGCTTCTGGACGATCGGAACGGCTTCGAGGGGAAGCTC
>JAZQRG010000410.1:0-7864 GCA_045629445.1 Mycetocola sp.
CGCGGCTCGTTATGAGCGCGGATTGTTCGATCCGGAGACAGCGCCGGGTCAGAGCCCCTTTGACCACTTCGTCTATGTCATCGCCGGCGATGGCGACCTCCAGGAGGGTGTGACCAGCGAGGCGTCATCGCTCGCAGGACACCAGGAGCTCGGCAACCTCATCGCGATCTACGACAGCAACCAGATCTCGATCGAAGACGACACGAACATCGCGTTCACCGAAGACGTCGCTCAGCGCTACGAGTCATATCACTGGCACGTTCAGACTGTCGACTGGAAGAAGACCGGCGAATACGTCGAGGACATCCAGGCGCTGAATGATGCTATCGATGCGGCGAAAGCCGAGACCGACAAGCCGTCGCTCATCATTCTCAGGACCATCATCGGCTGGCCGAGCCCGAAGAAGCAGAACACCGGAAAGATCCACGGTTCCGCTCTCGGCGCCGACGAACTTGCCGCTGTCAAGACCGTTCTCGGCTTTGACCCTGCGGAGAGCTTTGTCGTGTCGGACGAGGTTATCGAGCACACTCGGAAGGCCATCGATCGCGGCGCCGAACAGCGAGCGGAGTGGCAGAAGAGCTTCGACGCCTGGAAGACCGCTAACCCGGAAAAGAACGCGCTCCTCGAGCGACTTCTCGCTGGAGACCTCCCCGACGGCGTCGAAGAAGCACTCCCTGTCTTCGAACCGGGCAAGGATGTCTCAACGCGTGCGGCATCGGGCAAGGTGCTCAACGCACTCGGTCCTGTGCTTCCCGAGCTCTGGGGCGGCTCTGCTGACCTCGCTGAGTCGAACAACACGACGATCGAAGGCGCTGCGTCGTTCGTGCCGAGCGAACGTTCAACGCGTGAGTGGACCGGCAACGAGTACGGCCGCGTCCTGCACTTCGGGATCCGGGAACACGCGATGGGAGCGATCCTCAACGGGATCGTCCTTCACGGCCCGACCCGCGCGTACGGTGGGACATTCCTCATCTTCAGCGATTACATGCGCCCGGCTGTTCGACTCGCCGCACTCATGAACGTGCCGTCGATCTTCGTTTGGACCCACGACTCGGTTGCGCTCGGCGAAGACGGACCGACCCACCAGCCGGTTGAGCAGCTCGCGACGCTCCGTGCCATCCCGAATCTCGCTGTCGTTCGCCCCGGCGACGCCAACGAGGTCAGCTACGCATGGCTCGAAATCCTGAAGCGACGCGGCGGCCCCGCCGGCATCGCCCTGACCCGACAGAACATCCCGGTCTTCGAGCGCGGCGATGGTGACGCCACCGGCGACACCCTGGCATCCGCATCGAACGTCGCGCGAGGTGCATATGTGCTCGCCGAGGCAGCGAACGGCACGCCGGACGTCATCCTCATCGCGACCGGTTCCGAGGTCCAGCTTGCTGTGGACGCTCGTGAGGCTCTTAAGGCCGACGGTGTTCACGCACGAGTCGTCTCGGTGCCGTGCCTTGAATGGTTCGAGGAGCAGGACGAGGCCTACCGCGAATCGGTCCTGCCGAAGTCCATCACCGCCCGGGTATCGGTCGAGGCCGGACTTGCGTTGACCTGGACGGGCATCGTTGGCGACAAGGGCCGCTCGGTATCGATCGAGCACTTCGGTGCATCGGCTGACTACAAAACACTTTTCAACAAATTCGGCATCACCACAGACGCCGTTGTCGCAGCCGCCAAAGAAACACTCGGCAAGTAGACGCGGGTCAGAAGGAGTACACCATGACGAACTCAACACCAACAGCACAGCTTTCCGAAGCAGGCGTCAGCATCTGGCTCGACGACCTGTCGCGTGGACGAATCGAAAGCGGCAACCTGCAGGAACTCATCGACACGAAGAACGTCGTCGGTGTGACCACCAACCCGACGATCTTCGCTGGTGCGCTGAGCAACGGCGAAGTGTATGCAGACCAGGTCACCGAACTGGCCGCACAGGGCAAGGGCGTCACCGACGCTGTCTTCGAGATCACCACGGACGATGTTGCGCGTGCCGCTGACATCTTCCGCCCGATCTACGACGCAACGGCCGGCTTCGACGGCCGGGTGTCGATCGAAGTCGAGCCGGGTCTCGCCCACGACGCACAGGGAACCATCGAGCAGGCTCAGGCGCTGTGGGCAAAGGTCGACCGGCCGAACACGATGATCAAGATCCCCGCGACCGTTGAGGGCCTCGAGGCCATCACCGAAACGATCGCAGCGGGGATCAGCGTCAACGTCACGCTCATCTTCAGCCTCGAGCGTTACCGCGCGGTCATCAACGCGTACCTGACCGGGCTGGAGAAGGCGAAGGCAGCTGGCATCGATCTGTCGACCATCCACTCGGTCGCGTCGTTCTTCGTGTCGCGGGTCGACACCGAGATCGACAAGCGCCTCAGCGCCATCGGCACAGACGAGGCTCTGGCGCTCAAGAGCAAGGCTGGCGTTGCCAACGCCCAGCTTGCATACGAGGTCTTTGTCCAGTCATTCGCAACCGAGCGCGCCGAGGCACTCCTCGACGCTGGCGCGAACAAGCAGCGCCCGCTGTGGGCATCGACCGGTGTCAAGGACCCGAGCCTTCCCGACACCCTGTACGTCACCCAGCTCGTTGCTCCTTCCGTCGTCAACACGATGCCGGAGAAGACCCTCGAGGCAACGTTCGACCACGGCGTCATCGAAGGCGACAGTGTCACCGGCTCGTACGCTGCGGCCAACGAGGTCCTCGACGCGATCGCTGCGCAGGGCATCTCATACGACGACGTCACTCTCCTGCTCGAAAAGGAGGGCGTCGAGAAGTTCATCGTGTCCTGGAACGAGTTGCTCGACACGGTCACCGCAGCGCTCGAGGCTGCGAAATGAGCTTCAAGATCCACGTGAGCGGGCAGGCAGCGGATGCTGTGACCGCGGTCGTGCCGACGCTCGTTGCCGACCTGGTTGCGTCGAGCATCACCGCCCAGGACCCCGCTCTGTGGGGTCCTGAGGCCGAAGAGGAGTCCGCGAAGCGGTTGGGCTGGACCGAGGCGACGAGCCTCTCTCGCCCCCTCGTGCCCGAGATCGAAGCGTTGCGCGAGAAGCTCGCGGCGGCGGGGGTCGACCACATTGCCCTCGCCGGCATGGGCGGGTCGTCACTCGCCCCTGAGGTCATCACGCAGACCCTCGGTGGCAGCCTCACTGTGCTCGACTCAACAGCGCCTGGCCAGGTCCTCGCTGCGCTTCACGACCGGCTCGCCAGCACGGCGATCGTCGTGTCGTCGAAGTCCGGCTCGACCGTCGAAACTGACAGCCAGCGCCGCGCGTACGAGAAGGCTTTCGTCGACGCCGGCATCGACCCGCGAGAGCGGGTCATTGTCGTCACCGGCCCGGGCTCGCCGCTCGACGCGTCGGCCCGTGAGGCCGGTTACCGCGTGTTCAACGCTGACCCGAACGTCGGAGGACGTTACTCGGCCCTGACAGCGTTCGGCCTCGTGCCGTCCGGCCTTGCCGGCGTCGATGTCGGGGCGCTTCTCGACGAGGCTGATTCCGTTGCCGTGGAGCTCGCCATCGACGACACGCACAACCCCGGCCTTATTCTCGCTGCCGCAATGGCGGGAACGTCGCCGCTCAAGGACAAGCTCGCGATCGTGGCCGACGGAACTCACATCGTCGGCTTCCCGGACTGGGCAGAGCAGCTGATCGCTGAGTCCACTGGAAAACAGGGCACAGGCATCCTTCCCGTTGTCGTCGATGTCCTCTCACCCGAGGTCACAAATCCGCCCGCCGATGTCCAGGTGGTTCGCCTCGTCGACGACGCAGACGCCCCTCACCTGTTCGCCAAGGATCGCCACGAGGGAGAGATCCTGGTCAGCGGCACCCTCGGCGCGCAGATTCTGGTGTGGGAGTTCGCCACGGCCGTTGCCGGTCGGATCCTCGGAATCAACCCGTTCGATCAGCCGGACGTTGAGTCGGCGAAGATCGCAACCCGTGGTCTCCTCGACGCTCGCCCCGAGCCAGAGGCGCCCGTCTTCGTCGAGAACGGCATCGAGGTGCGTGGCGACCGGGCTCTCCTCGAGGGTGTTTCGACGGTACGCGGCGCGATCGAAGCGCTGCTGCGCTCGCTCGGTTCGGACGGCTACCTCGCCATCCAGGCTTACGTGGACCGTACGGCACTCCCCCAGCTGGCTGGCATCCGTGACCTTGTTGCGGCGACCTCCGGCCGACCGGTCACCTTTGGCTGGGGCCCGCGGTTCCTCCACTCCACCGGTCAGTTCCACAAGGGCGGCCCTGCGGTCGGAGTGTTCCTCCAGATCACAGAAAACGCTCCAGTGGACCTCGAGATCCCCGGCCGGCCGTTTACCTTCGGGCAACTCATCCAGGCGCAGGCCCAGGGCGATGCGACGGTGCTCTCCGAGCATGGTCGTCCCGTTCTCGTGCTCAACCTCACCGACCCCGAAGCGAACGTCGTTTCGCTCTTCGAGGCCGTCAACTAAGTTCATCCGAACGCATTTCACGCGCTCTCACCGGCGTATCTAGGAGCTGTATGTCCCCCGTGGATATCACCCCGTCGTTCAACCCGTTGCGGCTGGACTCGGACAAACGACTCAACCGCATAGCTGGCCCGAGCGGCCTCATCATCTTCGGAGTGACGGGTGACCTGTCACGCAAGAAGCTGATGCCGGCCGTCTACGACCTTGCCAACCGAGGTCTGCTCCCTCCCGGGTTCGCGCTTGTCGGGTTTGCCCGGCGCGACTGGGCGGATCAGGACTTCATGGAAGTCGTGCACGAGGCCGTCAAGTCGTACGCCCGCACCGAATACCGGGAGGAAGTCTGGGAGCAGCTCGCCCAGGGCATCCGTTTCGTCCCCGGTGAATTCGGTGACGACCAGGCGTTCGAGAACCTCAAAAAGACCATCGAACTCCTCGATGTCGAGCGTGGGACGATGGGCAACCACGCGTTCTACCTGTCGATCCCGCCCAAGGCGTTCCCCGAAGTCACGGAGCAGCTGAGGCGTTCGGGGATGGCGGAAGCCAAGGAGGGCGAGTGGCGCCGCGTCGTCATCGAGAAACCGTTCGGTTCGGACCTCAAGACGGCACGTGAACTGAACGCGGTCGTCGAGTCGGTCTTCCCGCCTGACTCCGTATTCCGGATCGACCACTACCTCGGCAAGGAAACTGTCCAGAACATTCTGGCGCTGCGGTTCGCGAACCAGATGTTCGAGCCGATCTGGAACGCGAACTACGTCGACCACGTGCAGATCAGCATGGCGGAGGACATCGGTGTCGGTGGGCGGGCCGGTTACTATGACGGGATTGGTGCCGCCCGCGACGTCATCCAGAACCACATCCTCCAGTTGCTCGCCCTCACCGCCATGGAGGAGCCGCTGTCGTTCAACGCCGCCGACCTCCGGGCGGAGAAGGAAAAGGTACTCGCTGCGGTGAGCCTGCCGGAAGACCTCAGCACGGCCACCGCCCGCGGGCAGTACGCCGGGGGCTGGCAGGGTGGTGAGGAGGTCACCGGCTTCCTCGACGAGGAAGGCATGAACCCGGAGTCGACCACCGAAACGTATGCCGCGATGCGACTCGACATCAAGACGAGGCGCTGGGACGGAGTGCCGTTCTATTTGCGGACCGGTAAGCGCCTCGGGCGACGGGTCACTGAAATTGCCGTCGTCTTCAAGCGTGCACCACAGTTCCTCTTTGCCGAGAGCCAGACCTCCGAGCTTGGCCAGAACGCCCTCGTCATCCGGGTCCAGCCCGACGAGGGAGTGACCATCCGGTTCGGCTCGAAGGTCCCAGGCGCCGGTACGCAGGTGCGCGACGTCACCATGGACTTCGGCTACGGCCACGCCTTCACCGAGGCAAGCCCCGAAGCCTATGAACGATTGATCCTCGACGTGCTCCTCGGCGATCCTCCCCTCTTCCCGCGCCACCAGGAAGTCGAACTCTCCTGGAAGATCCTCGACCCGATCGAGGAATACTGGGCAAGTCTTGGCGGACCACTCGAGCAGTACCAGCCAGGGTCGTGGGGCCCGGCATCCGCAGACGAATTGCTCGCCAGAGATGGCAGAGTTTGGAGACGTCCATGATCGTTGATCTTCCTGACACCACGACAAGCAAAGTATCCAAGAAGCTCGTCCAGCTGCGCGAGGACGGCGGAGTCGTCTCGCTCGGCCGCGTGCTCACGCTCGTCATCGTCTCCCAGCTTGGCGAAGAAGAAGAAGCCATCGAGGCGGCGAACGACGCATCGCGAGAGCACCCGATGCGGGTTCTCGTACTTTCGAGGATTCCGAGCGACGAGGAAGGCGGGGCAAAGCCCTCCCGTATCGACGCTGAGATTCGGGTTGGCGGCGACGCCGGCGCGAGTGAGGTCATCATCCTCCGTGCATACGGCGACGCCGCTGGCAACGAGGACAGCCTCATCAATGGACTGCTCCTCCCCGACGCCCCTGTCGTCGCCTGGTGGCCGATTGAAGCTCCCGCAGATGTCGTCCACACGGCGATCGGCCGCATCGCACAGCGACGGATTACGGATGCCTCCGAGCACGAGAATCCGCACGAGGCACTTCTCGAGATCTCCAGGACATATGCCCCGGGCGACACCGACTTCGCGTGGACCCGCTTGACGCTGTGGCGTGCCCAGCTCGCCGCCGTTCTTGACCAGCCGCCGTATGAGCCGGTGACCGCAGTGACCGTCTCCGGTGCCGCTGACTCGGCATCAACAATGCTTCTCGCGGCCTGGCTGCGAATGCAGCTGCAGGTGCCCGTGGTCCAGGAGCTCACCGAGCGAGGCTCAGGCGACACCGGAATCCACGGTGTTCGACTGACTCGGCCGAGCGGCGACATTCTCCTCGAGCGGCCGCTCGACAGTATCGCCAAGCTCACCCAGCCCAACCAGCCGGTACACGATCTGTCACTCCCCCGACGCAGCCTGCGCGATTGCCTCGCCGAGGAGCTGCGCAGGCTCGACCCCGATCCGTTGTACGGTGAAGTGATAACCAAGGGGCTTGCTCTACTCGAGAGCGAAACTCTGGCATCGGAAGGTACGAACTGAATGACGAATGAACGTCGAGTGCTTGTCGCCGCTGATGGCGACGCACTCGCCGCATCGATCGCGGCACGATTCCTCACCAAGACAGTCGATCTTCTCGACGAACTCGAGTACGTAAACATTGTGCTCGAAGGCGGGCGCGTAGCGATCAAGGTTCTCGAGAGCATCAACGCGTCACCGGCGCGGGACAGTGTCGACTGGTCACGGGTCCACTTCTGGTGGGGCGACGAGCGCTGGGTTCCCGCTGATGATGCGGAACGTAATGACGGCAAGGCGCGGCGGGCGCTTCTCGATCACATCGATATCCCCGCCGAGAACGTGCACAGCTTTCCCGCGTCCGACTCGGGACTCGATCTCGACGAAGCGGCCGCAGCGTACGCACAAACCCTCGCCGAATTCGGAAACGACGATTCAGGTCTCCCCCGGTTCGACATCACGTTCCTCGGTGTCGGTCCTGACGGTCACACCGCATCGCTGTTTCCCGATCGCCCCGAGGTTCTCGAGCGTGAAGCAACAGTGGTTGCAGTACGGAATTCACCGAAGCCGCCAGCAGAGCGGCTCTCGCTCACGCGTCACGCGATCAACACATCCCGCCGGATCTGGGTCGAGATTTCCGGCGCCGAGAAAGCCGCGGTGCTTGGACTCGCTCTCGCGGGCGCCGCATACAGCGAAGTCCCCATCGCGGGCATGAAGGGCCGGAAACGCACGGTCTTCTTCGTTGACCGTGAAGCGGCATCCGAGGTTCCTGAGAACCTCATCGCTCCGACCTACTGAGCCTGAGCAGCACCACAAGAAAAGCCCCTGTCCTCGGGCAGGGGCTTTCTTGTTGTGGAAATCGGGTCAACCGGGGGGCGCTGCGGCTCTTTGTCTCTAC
>JAZQRG010000411.1:0-4990 GCA_045629445.1 Mycetocola sp.
TTCGCCGGGTTGGGGAAGATGCCGCCGAGGGACGTGTCTGGTGCTGCCTGCAGCGAACCGATCACCATGTAATAGAACGGGAACAGGAAGATCACGGCCCCGATCGCGAGCACAACTCCCCGGAGAACCGACTGCCCGCGACTCAACTGCCCGGGGATCCGATGCTGCCTGGCCATCATCGGTCATCCTTTCCACCGGCGAACCGGTTCTGCAGAAACGCCAGCACAAGAACGAGGAGAACGAGAACGACGCCGATCGCTGCTGCGTACCCGGGCTTTCCCTGTTGGATCCCCTGCTGGTACATGATGAGCACCGGTGACGCCGATGCCCCGTTGGGGCCACCGCCCCCGGTGAGGAGGTAGGGCTCGGTGAACAGGTTTGCGCCCGTCACCGTGGCCAGAAGCAGGACGAGGACGGTTGCCGGCCTCACTCCAGGGACGGTCACCGAGAAGAAGGAGCGAACCGCCCCGGCGCCATCCGTCGATGCGGATTCGTAGAGCTCCTTGGGCACGTTCTGGAGCGCCGCGAGGTAGAGCAGGATGTAAAACCCCAGCTGCTTCCAGGTCACGAATAGCGCGATCGTCGGCATTGCCCAGTACGGGTTAATCAACCATGCCGGATCAGGGGCGAGCGGACCGAGCAGCGTGGAGACAAGCCCGTTCCCATTGAAGAGGAACAGCCAGACTCCGACGACGGCGACGCTCGCCGTCACGTAGGGAATGTAATAGGCCACACGCAGGAACGCCCGAAAGTGAACGACCTTGTTGAGCGCCGTCGCGAGCACGAGCGACAGCACGACCGTGAGAGGCACATTGATCAGGAGGAAGATGCCGACGTTGAGGAAGCTGCGCAGCACCCTCGGGTCGGTGAGCGCCGTGACGTAGTTGTCGATCCCCGTAAACGGGCGTTCGACCACCGCGCCAGGTGCAGCAAAGAAGTAGTCGTGCAACGAGATGTACGCGGCAAAGATCAGCGGATACGCGAAGACCAGGAGGACGAAGACCAGGTACGGCGCGCTGAACAGGGCGCCGAGCGGATGCTTTCCGAAGATCCGTTGACGAGCGGGGGGCCGGCGAGATCCGGCCCCCGCCGTTCCCCGGGGGCTGCGAACCCCCGGAGAACGGCCGAGAGTATCGCTCGACATTGTTAGCCCTCACTCGCGAGAGCGTTGACCTTCTCAGCGGCGTCGTTCAGAGCCTCTTCGAGATCGCCCTCACCCGAGATGACCGCTTTCGAGTACGCGTCCCGGAAGTCCTGCAGCATTTCGACGGTATTGGCGCCAGCCGGGACTTCGATCGTGCGACTGGCCTGGTCCCCGAACATTTCGTAGGCCGGGTTCGCCGCAAAGTAATCAGCGTAGGTTTCGGGCAGATCGGAGCGGATGGGCATCTGGCCGGTCAGCTCAAGCAGCTGGCCGTCCTGCTCTTCACTCGTCGCGAACTTGAGGACTTCCCACGCGGTCGCCTGGTTATCGCAGGCCGAGTACAGGCCGACGTTCTTGGCATCGCTGAAGGTGTAGGTCTCCTCCGCGGCGGTTCCGTCCGAGGTGGGAACGGGCACAGCGCCCCAGTTCGTGTCCTCGCCGTACACGGCGATTGCCCACGGTCCGACGATGGCCATGGCCGACTGGCCGATCGCAAACGCATCCCCCTGGATCTGTTCCTTACCGGCCAGTCCTTCGTCGTAGAGCGTCTTCCAGAAGGTGGCGACATCGAGCCCGTCCTCATCGTTGAAGGTCGCCTCTCCGTCTTCAACCAGACCGGTTCCCCCGGTCTCGGCGGCGTAGAGCGGCATGAAGTCGAACTGGGTCTGGAAGAACTCACTCGTCGGCGCCGGATGGATGGCGAACGGTGCCGCGCCTGACTCAACGAGGGTCCTCGACGTTGCCAGGAACTCGTCATAGGTCGACAGGGCTGGATTCTCGGGGTCGAGTCCGGCCGCTGCGAACATGTCCTTGTTGTAGAAGATCATCACGGGGTTCGCCTTCCACGGCATCTGGAAGTACCCGCCGTCTGGCGATGCATACTGCTCAGCAGCGTCGCCCGAGCGTTCCTCAATGTATGAGGCGCCATCGTCGAACGACGCGAGGTCGACGAGTCCACCCTGTTTCTGGAACTGCCCGACCGCAGACGGTGCCGTGTTGAAGACGAGGCACGGCGCTGTGCCCGCGGTAATAGCGGCACCGATGACCTCCTCACTGGACTTCCCGGCGGGAATCTCCTGGCCCTTGATCTGCTCGTCGGGGTGGTCGGCGTTCCAGGCCTCGACCATGGCCTTGCCCCACTCGACCTCCTGTTCGTTGTTCGAGTACCAGATGGTGATGTCGCCCGTCGAGGTGAGGGCGTCTGAGTTACTCGCGCCACCACCCGAGCAGGCGGTCAGCGCGAAAATGGCGACCGCCGTTGCTGCGGTTGCGGTGATCAAAGTGCGTCGGTGCACGGTGTTCTCCTTTATCTGTGTGCGGCGACAGCGCCGCGAATCGGTGGTGCTGTGGATGCCCGCACCAGGAGCCGGGCGGGAGGAAGAGCGACGTTCGAAGCGCTTCCGGTCGCGATCAGGCCAAGCAGCGTCGTTGCCGCGACCCGGCCCCAGTCCACCGGGTCGCTCGTGATGGTGGTCAGGGCGGGATACACGTATGCCGAAATGTCGGAGCCGTCGAACCCGGTGATCGACAGGTCCTGTGGAACAGCGAGTCCGCGCTGCTGGGCAGCTCCAAGACCCGCGATGGCCATGGGGTCGTTGGCATAGACGATTGCGGTTGGCGGGTGCGGTGCGTCGAGAAGCCGGTGCGTGGCATCCGCCCCGCTCGACACGGAGAAGTCGGTGTTCACGACGAGCGAATCGTCGAGACCGGCGCTGCGCATGGATTCGATGAACGAGGTGCGCCGCCGACCGCCGTGGATCATCGCCGGATCGCCGGCAACGTGTCCGATGCGGCTGTGCCCAAGGGACACGAGGTGTTCGACGGCGGCCTGGATGCCGGTCGTGTCGTCCAGTTCGACGAAGGGCACTCCGGCGTTTCTCGAGGGATGACCCAAAGCGACGGCAGGGAGCCCGAGCTCGTCGAGGAGGGCGAACCGTTTGTCGTCGTGACGGAGGTCGGTGAGGAAGATCCCGTCGACCCGGTTGTCACCGGCCAGGGTGCGATAGGTGCTCATTTCGGCACGCTCGTCGGGAACAACGCTGAGCACGAGCGCCCTGCCGTGCTCAGACAACACGGATTCGACTCCGGCGATGAACGACGGAAAGAACGGGTCAGCGCTGATCACTTCGGCTGAACGCCGGATGACCAGCCCAAGCGCAAACGACGTCCTGGTTGAGAGTGAGCGAGCGGTGACGCTCGGGCGCCAGCCCAGGTCGTCGGCGACCTGGAGGATGCGGTCACGCGTGTCGGCGGCGACACCGGGCCGGTTGTTGAGTGCGAATGACACGAGCCCCTTGCTCACTCCGGCCGCACTGGCGACGTCGGAGATCGTGGGCTTGCGAGCAGTCATCGTGCCTCCGCGGTGAGCGACCGGTCGGGCATCGGTGCCTGAACCGGTTTAGGATGCTCACGGTAATCCCGTTGGCACCCCCCGTCAAGAGGTCAGGGACCTCAAACCTAGGTGAGCAGCACCGAGGCGATCAGGAGCACTCCGACCGAACCAACGGTGGTGAGCAGCACCGTGTCCCTCGCAAGAACGACGCCGCGAGAGTACCGCTGGGCGTAGTTGAAGACGTTCTGGGCGCTCGGCAGGCTGGCGAGCACGACAACGGCGAAGAGTTCGTGGCCCGTCATTCCGAACCCGAAGTGCCCGATGAGCCAGGCGGCAACGGGCATGACCGCGAGCTTGATCGTTGCGGCGAGCAGCACGTCTCTCCTGCCTGACCCCGGTTCGAGAACGCGAGAACCCGACAGCGACATGCCGAAGCTGATGAGCATGACCGGGAGCGCCGCGGCTCCGATCAGAGCGAATGGCTCGAGGACGATCTCGGGCAGCTCAACGCGCGTCAGCGAGACGATCAGTCCGAGGAGTGAGCCGATGATGATCGGATTCCGGAATGGCTGCGTGAGAATGCGACCGACGGATGCCTTCCCTCCCGTCCCGATATCCAGCAACGTAAGCGCGATGGGCGTGAACACGAGCAGCTGAAGCAGCACGACGGGTGCGGAGTAAGTGGCGTCGCCCAGGACATATACCGAAACCGGAATGCCGATGTTGTTGGCGTTCACATAGCCGGCTGCCAGGGCGCCGATCGTGGTCTCCGGCAGCGCCCGGCGCCAGATCAGTGCTGCGACAAAAACGAAAACGCTGAACGCGGAGAGTGCTGCGAGGAGGGACACCACGAGTAACGGCGAGAACAGTCGACTGACCTCCGCCTCGGCAAGCACGGTGAACAGCAGGCACGGCGAGAGCACGAAGAAGATCGCTCGCGCCAGCACCGGTTGTCCGTGCGGGCCGAGCACGCGAGAGCGCCCAACGGCATAACCGACGGCGATGATCACACCGATCACCAGAAACCCCGCCAGAACCCCGGACATTGGTCCATTGTGGCAGCACCGCTGGCATCCGTTTGCCGGGATCGCTACCGTCCATCTGCCCTAGCCGCCTGGGTGCCCCGTGGGTAGTGTCGAAGCATGCCCCACCTGGATGTGCCGGGAGCCCGGCTTTATTACGAGACTGCCGGACACGCGTCCGACGAGCCGCTCCTGCTCATCCACGCCGGCATCGCCACGCTTCGAATGTGGGACCCGATCGTCGACTCCCTCGCGGTGAACCACTACGTTCTCCGCTACGACACGCGCGGCTTCGGTGCGACGACCTCAGGACCCGACCTCTACTCGGATCGCGAGGACGCTCGAGCGGTGCTCGACCATCTCGGCATCTGGCGGGCGACGCTGATCGGCGCGTCCCGCGGCGGTCGCATCGGTCTCGACGTCGCCGTTGAGACACCTGACCGGGTCGCGGGCATCGTCACGGTGGGCTCGGGACCAGGCGGCTTCCCCGAG
>JAZQRG010000412.1:0-6699 GCA_045629445.1 Mycetocola sp.
TGGCTTCATCTACGAGATTGAGAATGCCGCTGGCAACACGTCGAGCAACTTCCTGACGGTCGTCGCCCGCAACGACGCGCCTCTCGCTCGTCCGGTTGCGTCAGACGTCGTGCTGACGATCGATGACATCGCCGACAGGTCGACCATCGACGTCAACGTGTTGAAGAACGTGTTCTGGGCGGACGGGCCCGCCTCGGACCTTGACGTCGACGTCCCTCCCGGTTTCGGCGAGCTGGCGACCGTGACCTCGTCCAAGCGGGTGCGGGTGACGCTCGGAGCCGAATCACAGATCATTCCATTCCAGGTCAGCAATCCGGATGACCCGACCGTGAACGCGCTGGCCTTGATCTGGGTCCCCGGTTTCGGTGACGCTCTCCCGCAACTGCGCACCGGCATCAAGCCCATCACCGTCGTGAGCGGAGAATCGGTCTCGATCGCGATCAACGATTACGTCGTCGCTGCGGGGGACAAAAGCGTCCGGCTGACCGATGCCGCGAAGGTGCGTGCGACACACTCGGACGGGTCCGATCTGGTGGCGGACGCCACCACCCTTCGCTTCACGAGCGCGGAACTGTATTTCGGTCCAGCATCGATCTCCTTCGAGGTGACGGACGGGGAGAGCGCGAGTGACCCCAACGGCGGTGTTGCGACCCTTGTGCTCCCGATCGAGGTGTCCTCGCGCGAGAATCAGCCGCCGGTGTTCACGGGTGGAGCGATCGATTTCGAGCCTGGACAGGAAAAGACGATCGATCTCGTTCGGCTCACCACGTATCCCTATGCGGACGACGTCGACGAACTCGAGTACCGGATTCTGGATCCCCGACCGGCAGGATTCACCGTTTCCGTCTCGGGTCAGCAGGCGACCGTTACCGCCGGTGCCGGCGTCGACCGGGGAGCAACACCGAGCATTGTTATCGGCGTTCGGGACGCGGTGAACGACGGGGTCGCCGGGCGCATCCAGCTCGCGATCGTTCCGTCGACGCGACCGCTCGCGGTCCCAGCGACTGACACCGTGATCGCGCAGCGCGGCACATCGACTCCGATCGACGTTCTTGCCAACGACGGCGCAACCAACCCGTTCCCCGGAACGCCGCTTCGAGTCGTCGCCGTCCGTGGACTCGACGGCGGCAGTCTCCCGGCGGGCGTTGCGGTACAGCCAAGCGCTGACAACTCGCGACTGACGGTCACCGTTGCCGCCGATGCCGCAGCGATCGACACATCACTGCAATACCAGGTCGCTGACGCCACCAACGATCCGTCCAGGTACACCTGGGGAACGGTGCGAATATCGGTGCAGGACCGCCCTGACCCGGTCTCCAACCTCCGGGTCACGGGCTTCGGCGACCGGCGCATCTCGCTGGCATGGACGCCTGGCGCTGCCAATAACTCTCCGCTCTCGGGTTTCGACGTCGAGCTGTTCCGCGCCGGAACCCAGACATCGCTCGGGGTGACGTCGTGCGCCTCAACATCATGCGATGTGCCAACCGCAGCCAACGGCAGGGCCAATGCCGTGCGTGTCGAGGTTCGCGCGCGCAATGCGCGAGGAGCCTCGGATGCGGTGCGACTGGGCGAACCGGTGTGGTCTGACGTCATCCCCGCCGCTCCGACAGGGCTGTCGGCCTCTCCGCTCGACGGCGCCCTGCTGTTGAGCTGGGATGCTGTTCCGAGGCCAGGGCAGGGCAGCGATGTCAGCAGTTACCAGGTGACTGTGGGTGGTGCGACACGCGAGGTCAACGCGGCATCGTGTTCGTCACGATGCTCCGTGAGGGTTGGTGACCTCAGCAACGGGACGACAGTGGAGTTCACAGTGTCTGCCCGCAACGATGCCTACCCTGCACTTGCCACCTGGAACAGCGCGTCCGCGGCTGGCAAGCCGTTCGGTGCGCCGACCCCGGGCGGGATACGGGTGACGAGCGATGCCGAGAGCGCGAGCGCCACCGTCTCCTGGAATGCATTCGGCGAGAACGGAGATCCGTTGAGTGGGTACTTCGTCGGCCGCCTCAACTCCGGCTCGGTGCCGGCAGGTGCGTGCACGGTGTCATCGCCGGCACCGGGTTCCGTGTCGGCGCCGACGCCCGGCGGATCGATCGATGAGGTCGTTGCCGTCGGTCCCGGTACGTTCAGCCATCGCTTCGACAACCTGACCGACGAGAATTCGACCTACTCGTTCGTGGTCTGGGGATTCAACCGGGCTGGCTGTGTTGCGACAGAGGTTCGGGGCGCGCTCGTGCGGCCCTTGCCGGGCGCGGTCTCGGTGACCGGCGACGTTCGGTACACAAGCGTCCTGGGCATCGAGCGCGACTTCCTGGTCACCTCGGTGTCGCCGGGCGGATTCAACTACCAGATCAGCCTTCCGGGGAGTGGCAACTGGGTGCCGTTCAGCGGTACCGGATATCCGCGCCTGTTGCTTGGTCTCACCCTCGGGCAAGCCGTTGCGTTCGAAATCCGTGCCTGCAACACGTGGGGAGCCCAGGCATGCGGGCCGGCCTCCCTGACAACGGCTGACGAACCGTCGCTCACGTTCTCACCATCCGGTCTGGAATACGACGCATCGCTTGCGACGTGGAGCTGGACCGGGGAGCCCAATAACGGGCCGTATCCCGCGGCATATGGCTGCGGTGCCGTCAACGACCCCGCCATCACCGGAGTATGGACCGGCAACACGTGCGTGCTGAGCGCACACCCGACAGACGGTCAGGTGCGCCTCGATGTGACCGTCAATGGCCGCACGACCTCGATAGTCAGGCCATGATGGAGACGACCGAGTACAGCGGGAACACCGGCGGAACGAAAGGCGCACCCCAGATGACAATGACCCCGGAGCAGGCGATGTGGTTTGCGGGCGTGTGTGACCAGCTCGTCGAGAACGTCGAGCAGGTTCTCCTCGGCAAAAATCACGTCATCCGGCTTTCCTTTGTCGCGCTCCTGAGCCGCGGTCATCTCCTGCTCGAAGACGTGCCGGGGACGGGGAAAACGTCGCTCGCCCGCGCCATGGCCGAGAGCATCACCGGGGTCGCGAGCCGCGTGCAGTTCACGCCTGACCTGCTGCCGGGTGACATCACCGGTGTGAGCATCTACGACCAGCGCAGCGGCGCCTTCGACTTCCACGAAGGCCCGGTCTTCGCCAACATCGTCCTTGCGGACGAGATCAACCGGGCGAGCCCCAAGACCCAGTCGGCCCTGCTCGAAGTGATGGAGGAGGGCCATGTCACCGTTGACGGTGTCAGCCATCCGGTCGGCACCCCGTTCATGGTCATCGCGACCCAGAACCCTGTCGAGCAGGCGGGAACGTATCGGCTCCCCGAGGCACAGCTCGACCGGTTCATGATGAAGACATCGATCGGCTACCCCGATCATCAGTCGACGATCCGCATTCTTGAGGGATCAGACCAGACGGACGCGACCGAACTCACCCCCGTCGTTCCCGCGTCGACGATCGCAGAGATGACCCGACTTGCCACCACCGTCCACGTCGATGCGTCCCTCAATGACTACGTGGCACGCATCATCGAGGGGACACGCCAGGCCGCAGAGGTGCGACTCGGGGCGAGTGTGCGCGGTGCACTCTCACTGATCCGGAGTTCGAAAACTCTCGCCGCGGCATCCGGCCGGTCGTTCGTCATTCCCGACGACGTCAAGTCGCTCGCCGACACCGTGCTCGCTCACCGTCTCATCCTCGACGCCGAAGCAGAGTTCGACGGCGTCAACCCGTCGAACGTCATTGCGCAGGTACTCATCGACACCCCTCCTCCCCGCGACTCCGCCGCAGCGTAGGACCCGCACCATGGCCAAACCCGGCGGCGTCAGCGAGGTGACGACCGAGCACAGGAAGAACAGCACCACGCGAGCGGCGTCGAACGCCGCCAGCGGTATGACCGAACTTAACAACGCCAGAACCCGGCTCGTGGGAGCACGGGAGGGTGCACTCGCCGACGGGGTCATCGGAATCGTTCGGGTCGGACGTGCCGTTCGCACGAGGCTGGCCGGGTGGATCTCCCTCGTGACGGGCGTCGTCACTGGCCTCGGCTGGGCCGTCGCCGCCACAGTTCTGGTCGCCTTTGTCGCTGGTTACGCTCTGGGCTGGCAGGAACTCGTCGCCGGCGCGTGGGCAGGACTGATCGTTCTCGCGGCTGCGGCGCTCTTCCTCATCGGCAGGACAACCCATGAGGCGACGTTGAGCCTGCCGGTGAACCGGATCGTGGCGGGTGAGCGGGCTGTCGGGCAACTCGAGGTCACCAACCCGTCCCGACGGCTGCTGCCCGGCGCGCGGCTCGAAGTTCCCGTCGGCGAGGGAATCGCGACATTCCAGGTGCCGGCGCTCAGCGCCAAGGGCAGCTACGAGGACGTCTTCACCGTCCCGGCGCTGCACCGGGGCGTTATCCCCGTCGGACCGGTTCGCGTGGTCCGAACCGACCCACTCGGGCTGGTCCGACGCGAACGGCAATGGGACGAACGGATCGACCTCTTCGTTCACCCGCGGACGATCGGCGTCCCGAGCCTCAGCACGGGCTTTGTCCGTGACCTTGAGGGAAACCCGACTCGTGACCTCACAGCAACGGATGTCTCATTCCACGCCATCCGGGAGTACTCGCGAGGTGACGAACGGCGGTCCATCCACTGGAAGAGCACGGCGAAAACCGGGCAGTTCATGGTGCGGCAGTTCGAGGAATCCCGCCGAAGCCACCTCATGGTCGCCCTCAGTCTCGCCGAAGATGACTACGCCGGGGACGAAGACTTTGAGATGGCCGTGAGCGTTGCGGGTTCCCTCGGGGTGCGGGCAATCCGTGATGCGCGCACCGTGTCCGTCGTGGTGAGCGAGTCAACGCCCGAGTTCGCTCGCCGCAAGGTGTTCGCCATGAAGTCCCTCGCCGCGGTCTCGCCATCGCGGCTGCTCGACGACCTGAGCCGGGTGGACGCGTCGCCGACCGCACTCGACATCTCCGATCTGGCACGGGTCGCCGCCGATTCCGTCGCCGGGATCTCGCTCGCGTTCCTCGTTTGCGGGTCAACCGTCGCCCCAGCTGCGCTCAGGTCGGCGTCCAGGCACTTTCCCGTCGGCGTCGAGGTCATCGCCGTGGTGTGTGATCCCGAGATCGTGCCGAGCTTCCGGACGGCGGGCGAGCTCTCCATCCTGACGATCGGGTTCCTTGAGGACCTTCAGCAGGCCATGTCACGGGCAACGATATGACGGCGGGAACGAACACCAGGTTCCTGCTCTGGAACGCGACATTTACGGTCCTTGCCGTGGCCGCGGCATCCGCTCTCTGGTGGCCGATCTATCAGGTGCCGCACTTCGTAATCGTGGCATCCGTTGCGATGGCGCTCGGAGTCGCGATCAGCATCGTGTCCCGGATGGTGCGCCTGCCCGGTTTGGCGGTCGTCGGGATCACGATCCTCGTCTACCTTCTTGTCGGGGTTCCGCTCACTCTTCCCGACCTCGCGCTGTTCGGTGTCCTGCCCACCTGGCCAGGTCTTGTCGAGCTCGTCACCGGCAGTGCCGAGAGCTGGAAACAGCTCGTGACGATCCTCCTTCCCGTCGGGAGTTACCAGGGGCTGCTGATCCCGCCGTTTCTCGGCATCCTGTCGACGACAGTGATCACACTGTCGATTGCGATTCGCACGTCCCGCCCGCAGGTCGCTGTGCTCTGGCCGATTCTGCTCGCCGTACTCGGCATCGTCTTCGGCCCGGAGATCGGCTGGCAGTCCATCGCACTCGGGCTCGCGGTTCCTGTGATCGTCCTGATCTGGCTGGTGTGGCTGGGTCGGGTCCTCGACCGCAAGCGCTTTCGAACGAATGCCGTGACCGGCGTTCGATCGTCGAGCCTGGAACGGAGGCGCGCTGCCGTGGTCAGCGTCGTCACCGCGAGCCTGATCATCGCTCTGGCGGCCTGCGGGGGAGCCGTCATGGCATCCGTACTTCCGGTCGCCTCGGAACGTCAGGTTCTTCGGTCGCACATCGAGCAGCCGTTCAACCCGCGGGACCACCCGAGCCCGTTGTCTGCGTTCCGGAGCTTTCACCAGCCCGATGTCGCGGATGACGGGATGCTGACGGTGTCGGGACTGCCCGACGGCGGAAGATTGCGGATCGCCACCCTCGATACCTACGACGGCATTGTCTACACGGCCGCAGCGGACGACCAGGCCGGCTCGGGCACCTTCGTGCGGGTGCCATACCGTCTCGACCAGCAGGCGAGCGGTGAGGTCGTCACACTCGACGTCACAATCGACAGCTATGCCTCGATCTGGGTGCCAGGAGCGGGGCACCTGCGCCAGATGCGTTTCGACGGACCACGCGAGAACGCGCTTGCCGACGACTTCTTCTACAACGACGTCACGGGCAGCTCAGCCGTCGTGAGTGGCCTCGCCGACGGTGACAGCTACCGGATGGAGGCCGTCGTCGCCGAGACGCCGTCGGCCGATGAGCTCGCCGATATTCGACCAGGCCCAGCGGTTTCGGCGCCGCCGATCGAGCTGCCGAAGGTCATGACCGAGCGGCTCGACACGTACACGGACGGTGTCTCGGGCGATGGGGCGAAGCTCGTCGCCATGATCGACGGACTGAAGAACGACGGATATATCAGTCACGGCATCGACGAGAACGAGCCGACGAGCCTCTCCGGCCACGGTATCGACCGCATCACCACGCTGTTCACCGATCGTCCAATGGTCGGTGATGAGGAACAGTACTCGGTGGCCGCT
>JAZQRG010000413.1:0-2645 GCA_045629445.1 Mycetocola sp.
CGTCGTACGTCTCGATTGTCGTCATGGCGCGAGTCTGCCATGGGCCTCGTTCCCGCGGGGGAAGGTCGCGGAGAACGGATGCCGGAGCGCAGCATCCGCAATCCAGGCCAAGGAGGTCCGCTGACGTGCATTTTCGCAGACTGAACACGGCAGCCGGCGTTCAGTGCGCGCAAAGTGCTCTCACCGAGCCGGGTCGGGTACATTTGCGCACACTGAACCTGACGGCGCCCGTTCAGTGTGCGCAAAGTGCTGTGAGAGCGGAGCCTCGGTTATTCCGAATCAGTCACCACAGCGCTCGGATCGGTCGCGCTGAGCCATGGCGTCGACACCAGGCCGACGAGTAGCCCGTCGGGGCTCAGCAGCCGCGCGGTCACTTGCCCCCACGGCTCGGTACGAGTTCCGTGGACCAGCGCCAGCCCCCTGTCGCGAAGCTCGGACTCCGCTGCGGCAACATCGGCGACTTCGAACTCGATGGTGGCCTGGGGCACGGGGACATCGGTCGGCCAGGCCTGCGTCCCGAAACAGGTCTCTGCAGCCTCGGAGAGTGGCCACAGGCCCAGGTGTTTCACCCCGGGGAGGGCGTGGGTGTAGCTGTAGTCGTCCATCTTCTTTTCGAACCGGATGCCGAGTGCGTCCGCATAGAAAGACCGGGCGGCGCCCGGGTCGGGAACGATGGGCGAGAAGCCGGCGACAAAGAGAATGTCCATTGCTCCAGTGTGTGGTTTGAAGGGCATCTTGTCACTTGCCCGTTCAGTGCGCGCAAAGTGCTCTCACCAAGCCCGGTTGGGTACATTTGCGCACACTGAACCTGACGCCGCCCGTTCAGTGTGCGCAAAGTGCTCTGCGAGCGGAGCCGGGCGGAGGCTCTACGCCACCAGGAAGCCCGTCGCCCGCGCCAGAGCCCCGCGCACCGCCGTGACGGCGGGCCGCGCCGCACTCACCCGCCGCGCCGAGGTAAACACGGTGCGCGCGGGAGTGCCTGGCAGGTCGACGAGCCGCAGCCCGGGCTCCCGGCCCGCCCACACCAGATCGGGCAGCATCCCGACGGCGTTGCCCGACTCGATCAGCCGGATGTGCGCGATGAGGTCAGCCGTTTCAAACCGCACGTCCGGCTCGAAACCGGCAGCCCGGCACAGCTGGGTCGACCAGAGCCGCGCGACGGTTCCCTCCGGTTCCATCACGAACGGGAGGTCCGTGGCATCCGTCAGCGACGAGACAGCGGATGCCGGCGGCACAGCGAGCCGGAGGGCATCCGTCGCGAGAAACTCGCGATCGAGGTCGGGCAGGTGTGGCCGAGTGTGGCCAGGGTACTGCTCGGCGAGCACGAGGTCGAAGTCGCGCGCGGCGAGGTCGAAGAGGCCGGCTTCCGGCTCTCGCTCGACGATCTCGACGCGGAGCTGCGGGTGCTCAGCGCGGAGGATCGACAATGCCTCGGGGATGACCGCGTGCGCGGCCGACTGAAATACGGCGAGGCGCACCGTGCCGATGACCGCATCGAGGGAGGTGACGAGGTCGGCCTCCGCCTTCTCGAGCCCCTCGAGCAGCTCGGCCGCACGGGTGGCGAGCAGTTCGCCCTGCGGTGTGAGCTGCACCCGCCGACCGCTCTTCTGCAGCAGCTTCACGCCGGCTTCCCGCTCGAGTTGCGCGAGCTGCTGGGACACCGACGATGGACTGAAAGCGAGGGCTTCGGCGACGCCGGCGAGGGTGCCGCGCAACTGCACCTCGCGCAGCAACCGAAGTCTTCTCATGTCGAGCATGCGGCCCAGCATATCCATCGGAAAAACTGATGAATATAGATAAGGAAGATTCACTTTTCACAACCGATCAGAGGGCGCACACTAAAGCTGAGAGTTGACGCAAACCGCGTTCGGCTCACTTCGCACTCCGTGAAGAGGGAATAGTCTCGTGATCATGCCTCACACCTCGGCTGGCGCTGACCTCAGCGCTACCCAGCTTGCCGCCGACGCCGTTGTCCTCGCCCGCAAATGGGTCGATGAGAGCGCCGATGCTCCCGTCGATCCCGCCGCCCAGCGACTGGCCGAGGTGCTGAAAGATCCGAACGGCCTCGCCTTCACTGTCGGGTTCGTCGACGGTGTTATGCGCCCGGAAGACCTCTTCGTGGCCGGCTATAACCTGCAGCGCGTCGCGAAGCTCACCCCGGCGTTCCTGCCCTGGTATCTCAAGACCGCCATCGCCGCCGGTGGGGTGCTCGGTCCGGTCATCCCCGGCATCGTGATCCCGATCGCCCGCCGGGTACTGCGCGACATGGTTGGCCACCTCGTCGTCGACGCGACGCCGGAGAAGCTCGGTCCCGCCATCGCGACCCTCCGCGAAGAGGGATCCCGGCTCAACCTCAACCTGCTCGGCGAAGCCGTACTCGGCGAACACGAAGCGCACAACCGGTTCGAGGGCACCCGCGACCTCCTCACGAGGGATGACGTCGACTACGTCTCGATCAAGGTCTCGGCGATCGTCTCGCAACTGTCTATGTGGTCGTTCGACGAAGCGGTCGACCGTATTGTCGAGCGCCTGACCCCGCTCTACGAGCTCGCTGCTGACTCCAAGACCCCGAAGTTCATCAACCTCGACATGGAGGAGTACCGCGACCTCGACCTCACCCTCGCGGTGTTCATGCGGCTGCTCGA
>JAZQRG010000414.1:0-3314 GCA_045629445.1 Mycetocola sp.
TCACCGCCGAGCACCCGCACCCCGTCCGCGGTGGAAAGCAGCCGCGCATCCTGTTCGGTACGCAGGCCTCGAGCCGTCCGCCGACATTCGTGCTCTTCACGACCGGCTTCCTCGACCCGGGATACCGTCGCTACATCCAGCGTCGTCTCCGCGAGATCTACGGATTTGAAGGCAGCCCGATCAACGTCAACATGCGTGTTCGTGAGAAGCGCAAAAGGACATAAGCCTCACCCGCGCGGTTCGACCAGCCGCCGTGCAGCCTCGCGAACGGCTGCCCGGCGGCTGTCGTCGTCTGTGGGCTCGGATTCGCTGACCGAGCGCAGTTCAGCCGGTGCGCGTTCCCAGCTGCTCGCGACGGCAAGCAGCAGCGCGAGCAGTTCTTCCGGCTTCCAGGTGGGCTCCACCAGGCCGGAACGTTGCGCGTCGCGAATGACGTCGAGCTTGCGGCGGTAACCGTCGACCCGTCCCGCGGAAAACGACCCCAGGGTCGCGGCGTCGTGGAGCCACGCCCACACGGCGACGCGTTCGGCGCTGGGGTCGGCCGCGAAGTAGTCGTGCAACCGCACGGTGTATTCAACGAGGTCGGTGTCGATGGGCACGGCGTGGGCGAGCTGGTCGAGACCGGTCTGCATCACCTGATCGAACAGCGCATCCTTGTCGCCGAACCACGCGTAGATGCGTTCTTTGCTCGCTGCCGCTGTCTGTGCGATGCGATTGATTCGCGCGCCAGCGACGCCGTGCTCGGCGAACTCGGCCGCCGCGGCCTTGAGCACGCGCTGCTTTGTTTCGCGCCCGCGTTGTTGATCACGCGGCATGTCTGTCGAAACCACCAGGAACCTCCATATCGAACCAAAAGGTTTGACTTAGCCTACAGTGCCCCATACAGTCGAACCAATTGGTTTGATAAGGAGACTGAATGACCAACGTACTCATGGTTCTCTCGGCGGCATCGCACTGGACGCTCGCCGACGGCGCGACGCACCCCACGGGGGTCTGGGCCGAGGAATTCCTCGAGCCCTACCGCATCTTCACTGAAGCGGGCTGGACGGTCGATGTCGCCAGCCCCGAGGGAACCGCTCCCACTTTCGACGCCGCCAGCCTCAACGAGGGTGGCGCCGGGTCAGCCGAGCGCGCCGCTGAATTCGCCGCGCGAATCGCCGACCTGCAGGGCGTGCTCGAGCAGCCCCTGCGTCTGGATGCCGTCAATGCCGCGGACTATGACGTCCTGTTCTACCCGGGCGGACATGGCCCAATGGAGGACCTCGCCGTCGACAATGACTCGGCTCAGCTCATCGTCGCGGCCGTGACATCGAACACCACACTCGGTGTGCTGTGCCACGCACCTGCGGCGCTGCTGCCCGTGACGGACGCCGCCACGGGCGAGTGGGTGCTCAAGGGCCGCAGGATGACCGGATTCACCAACCGCGAAGAGCAGATCGGCGGACTCGCCGACAAGGCGTCATGGCTCGTGGAAACCCGTCTCGTCGAACTCGGCGCTGATTACTCACAGGCCGCTGAGCCGTTCGCCCCGTACATCGTCGTGGACGGTGAGCTGTACACCGGGCAGAACCCCGCGTCATCCGTCGCCCTCGCCGAACGCATCGTCGCCGACAAATCGTAACGTCCGGTCGTTCGAACCGGCACACCATATTTCCCACGAATCAGCCCCAAGGAGTAATACATGATCAGCACCCAATGGCACCTCGCGTCACGTCCGACAGGAGAGCCAACGAGCGAGAACGTGGTCAAGGTCGAGGTTGAGCTTCCTGAGCTCAGCGATGGCGACGTTCGCGTTCGCAACACGTTCCTCTCGGTCGATCCATACATGCGCGGACGCATGAATGAGGGGCGCTCCTACGTCGCCCCCTATGCGCTCAACGAGGCCATGGGTGGAGCGGCCGTCGGTGAAGTGATCGAGTCCACCGTCGACTCCCTGCCCGTCGGCACCCTCGTGCAACACCAGCTCGGCTGGCGCGACATCAGCCAGGCGCCCGCTGGCCAGTTCTCGGCGCTCCCCATCGTTCCTGGCGTATCGCCCTCGCTGTTCCTCAGTGTGCTCGGCCTCACGGGAATCACCGCCTGGACGGGCCTGACGCAGATCGCGCACGTGAAAGAGGGCGATACCGTCTTCGTCTCCGGTGCGGCCGGCGGGGTTGGCACCATGGTTGGTCAGATCGCCCGCCTCCTCGGCGCATCGCGTGTCGTTGGCAGCGCTGGATCAGCGGAGAAGGTCGAGCTGCTCACGAGCAAGTACGGCTATGACGCTGCATTCAACTACCGTGATGGAGACATCCGCGGCCAGCTCAAGGCTGCGGCACCGGACGGCATCGACGTGTACTTCGACAACGTCGGTGGCGAGCACCTCTCTGCAGCACTCGGCGCCTTCAACGATGGCGGGCGCGCAGCGATCTGCGGTGCGATTTCGCTCTACAACGCAAACGGCGACAGTGGAATCCGGAACAGCCAGAACATCGTGACCCGTGGCCTGACCCTCAAGGGCTTCACCATGGGCAACTACTACTACCTCGCACCACAGTTCGCGGAAGCGATGCGCGGCTGGGTGACCGACGGCAAGATCGCCTACGACGAGACCATCACCGACGGCATCGACAATGCATTCACAGCGTTCCTCGGAATGATGAACGGCAAGAACGTCGGCAAGGCCGTCGTTCGACTGTAGGGGCTGACCATTCGCATCGAGCCTCTGACAACCGCGGATGTCGCGACGGGCGTTCCTGAGAAGAACTCGGTGAACGCACGGAATTCGTTGTCAGGGGCTCGGCTCGTGAGAAGCTGAACTGTGACTGACGAGTTCCCGCCGCCGCATCCGAAGAACCCGGGCGATGCCTGGGTGCACGCCGCCGATGGCTCGAAGTACTGGGGCCGTTTTGGCGCAGCCGGGCTCCTCGTTGTGGATGCCGATCGCGGAATACTCCTGCAGCACCGCGCCCTGTGGAGCCACTTCGGTGGCACCTGGGGTCTGCCAGGTGGTGCTCGCCACGAGGGTGAGGACGCCGTCGACGGTGCCTTTCGAGAGGCGAGCGAAGAGGCTGCGGTGCCGACGGATGCCATTCGCGCGCGATTCGCATCGACTCTTGATCTCGATGTGTGGACGTATGTCACCGTTGTGGCTGAGACGGTGACGCCGTTCGAGGCGCAGATCGCCGACCCGGAGAGCCTTGAGGTGCGCTGGGTGCCGATCGACGAGATCGACGCGCTGCCGTTGCACCCGGGCTTCGCCTCGGCATGGCCAAAGCTGCGCGACGACCTCGACCGTCGACCGGTGATCGTCGTTGACATGGCCAATGTCGTTG
>JAZQRG010000415.1:0-1918 GCA_045629445.1 Mycetocola sp.
GCCTTCGTCGGTCCAGCCGGAGAGGTCACGGCGGGCACGATCGACCTGCCAGGGGGCGAGGCCGAACTGGCGGGCGAGGTCGACGGACGAACCACGGCCTCCCTGAACCTTCGCCATCGTGCGGAGCTTGCTCGCGAACGCGGCAACGATCGGTACCGGGTCTGCACCGGACGCGAGGGCGTGGCGCAAGCCGATGAGGGCTTCGGCGTAGCGACCGGCGATCGCGGCGTCGGCGACCGAGAACGCATTCGTCTCGACCCGGCCAGCGTAGTAGCGCGTGACGACGGCCTCGGTGACCTCGGAGCCGCTGTCGGCGATGAGCTGGGCGCACGCACCGGCGAGCTCGGCCAGGTCGTCGGAGAATGCCGAGACGATGGCGCGCAACGCTGCCGGTCGAATCGGTTTGCCCGCTGCCTTGAATTCGGCGGCGGCGAAGTCGTATTTGTCGCTCTCCTTCTTCAGCTCGGCACAGACGACCTCAATGGCGTTCGCCTTGCTCGCGCGAACGGCGTCGAGGAGCTTCTTGCCGCGCACGCCGCCACCGTGCCTGAGCACGACGTACGCCCCATCAGCAGGCGACTCGAGGTAGGACAGCGCATCGAGGAGGAAGGCATCCGTGCATTTCTCGACGTTGCTGATCCGGATGAGGCGCGGCTCACCAAACAGGGACGGGCTCGCGAGAGTGATCAGCTCGCCGGGCGCGTAGCTGTCGGCCTGGATGTCGTTGACCTCGAGGCTCGGGTCTTCCGCCTTAAGGAAGTCGCGAAGGAGTCGGATGGCGCGGTCAGCGAGGAAACCCTGGGTTCCTGAAACCAGAACGACGGGAGCCGGTCGCACCTCGTTCCAGCCCAGCTGGGGAATCGCGACCTTCGTCGCCGTTCGTGCGGTTGACCCGCCACGTGCAGCTGCCACTTTTCACCATCCTCGTTCCTTCTCAGCTTACCCGCGCGCGCTGACAGCCCCTGTGGCCGTGCGTGTCACACCAGGGCACTTCGCGGTCACCCGACCGCGGGGCCTTGCGTTACGCAGGGAGGAATATCAGGTTGTCTGAGATCCGTACCCAGCCATCCTGAAGCGCGGAGTCCGGTATCCGCGACGGGTCGTGCTTCAGCGTTCCGAAAGGATAACGGGACGACGAGTTGGGCCCCGAGCATCCGCCAACCGCGCCGTCCGGGACATCATCCCCGGCAACGAGAATGCAGATTCCGTTTTCGATCTCGTCGCCCTTTGGCAGGGCGAGGTAGAACGATCGACCGTCACGCTCACCAACGAGGCGAGTGGTTTCGGTGTCCAGGATTTCGGATTGGTCTGCCGGGAATATGTCGGAGTCAACCTGTGGCCTGTCCAGCTCGGTGTACCTCGGCGTATCACCCGACGCGCATCCGGTCAGGAGAAGGGCAACTGCTGTGAGCGCCCCGATGCGCCAGAGTGCCGGACGTGTCATGAGGCTCCTTCGCGTTGCCCTGAGACTAGTGGGTTTCGCGCCGACACGGTGTCGGTATTGGCTAACGCGCGGTGAGGCACTGCTCCGCGGTCAGCCGCAGCCCGGAGACGTGCGCTCGCTCCACACTGTGAGCCCGTCGCCCGACGGCGCGACAACGACCAGACCACACTCGTCCGTGCGAAGGGTTCGAGTGCCGACTTCCTGAAGCGTTGCGAGGATCGACGGGGCGGGGTGGCCGTAATCGTTGTCTGCGCCCACGGAGAGAAGCCCAACGCGCGCAGCGGCCACGCGATACAGTCTCGCACTCTGGTCAGCCGAGCCATGGTGCGCTATCTTGACCAGATCCACGGTTCCCCGCAGGTTCCTCGTCGCGAGCAGTGCCTCCTGCGCGCTCTCCGACAGGTCGCCGAGGAACAGTGAACGGATGCCATCCCCATCGAAGGTGAGGACGACGCTCCCATCGTTCCCGGTCGG
>JAZQRG010000416.1:0-1619 GCA_045629445.1 Mycetocola sp.
CGCCGAGCCGCCACCTGGACCTGGTCCCCAGCACAGGCCAGCCGGCGCCGGCCAGTCCAGCGACCGTCGCGAGCCAGCGCTGGACCGGGCCGTATGCCGCCAGTGCGGCGCTGTAGCGCCACTGCCGGTCCAGTTCGAGCATGAGTTCGGCGATACGTTCGCCTGACACGTTGCGGTGGATGAGTGCCTTCGGAAGTCGCTCAGCAACAATCGATGGCCACTCAAGGTCTTCGAGCCTGAGTGAGATCGTCAGGGTCTGCGGTCCGTCGGATGTCACAGTGACCCAGCTCGAGATTCGCCCGATCTCGTCGCAGGTGCCCTCGACGAGGGCGCCGGACGGCTGGAGCCTCGCGACCATCAGGTTCCAGGCATCCGTCACTTGCTCTTCGTCATACTGACGCAACACATTGAACGCGCGGATCACAGCGGGGCGCCTGCCGTCTGGCACAGGAACCTCGAAACCGCCCCTCGCGAAACTAACGCGCGCGTCCGGGGCAAAGCCGGTTTCGCCGCGACGGACCGCGTCGAGCTGATCGGTCGCTGACTGCACCCGGTCCTTGTCGATCTCGAGACCGAGCACCTCAATGTCTCCTCGGACCTTCCGGAGGCGCGCGTGCAGCTCGAGGCTCGTAACGGCGCTCGATCCGTAGCCAAGATCGACGACGAGTGGGTCGGAACTCGAACGGAGAATGGGGAGAGTCTTGAGGAATCGGTCGACCCGTCGAAGGCGATTCGTGTTCGTCGTCCCTCGGGTGATGGTTCCAATGGGCATTAGATCATTCTCTCAGGAGTGCACCTGACCGTTCGCCGAAGGCCACCGATGGATAGAGTGGGAGCATGTCTTTGCCATACACCCTCATCCTCCTGCGCCACGGAAACAGCGACTGGAACCAGAAGAACCTGTTCACAGGCTGGGTCGACGTCCGACTGAGCGACCAGGGCGTCGCCGAAGCGACCCGCGCGGGCGAACTGCTCACCGAGTCAGGCCTCACTCCCGACATCCTGTACACGTCGGTCCTCACTCGCGCGATCCAGACGGCGAACATTGCACTCGACGTCGCCGACCGCGCCTGGATCCCGGTCAAGCGCAGCTGGCGCCTCAACGAGCGTCACTACGGCGCGCTCCAGGGCAAGGACAAGGCGCAGACGCTCGCCGAGTACGGCCCTGAGCAGTTCCAGACCTGGCGCCGTTCGTTCGATGTGCCGCCGCCCGAAATCGACGACGACAACGAATACTCGCAGGCGAACGACCCCCGCTACGTCGGCATCGACGGCGAAGTGCCGAAGACCGAGTGCCTCAAGGATGTTATCGACCGGATGCTTCCCTACTGGGAGTCGGACATCACGGGTGACCTCGCTGCGGGCAAGACGGTGCTCGTCACCGCGCACGGCAACTCGCTTCGCGCGCTTGTGAAGCACCTCGACGATATCTCCGACGACGACATCGCCGAACTCAACATCCCAACGGGCATCCCGCTCGTCTACCGTCTCGACGAGAACTTCCGGCCGACCCAGCCCGCCGAGTACCTCGACCCGGAGGCGGCAGCCGCCGGTGCGGCTGCTGTTGCAGCGCAGGGCAAGAAAAAGGTCGAACCTGCATCACGGCGAAGGAAGACAGG